>CAXQNQ010000300.1:0-5188 GCA_964225135.1 Mesoflavibacter profundi | reverse complement strand
CAATTTTGCACCAAGAAAATATCCTTGTTTGTTTGCTTCTTCATAAGACTTCTTCAGAAAGGCTAAGCGATCATGCCTATACATTTGGAAAGTATTAAAAACGCTAACCTTGTCTTTGTTATACCTTCTCATCATCAGGTTAGTGATACTATCTATCGAATCTTGAATCCAAGTCTCTTCGGCATCAATAAAGATGGAAGTATTGTTTTTACTAGCTGAGGAACATATAGCATCGATGCGCTTCAAAACATTAGAATATTCTTTTTCTTCCTCCACACTCAAAGATTCACCCTCACTTATCTTTTCTAAAAGCTCGAATCTGGCTAATCCAGTAATTTTTGTTGTAACTACAGGGATACTCGGATTAGTAGAGGCAAATTCTAATGCTTTAATGTTTTCATTCATGGTGCGATTATAGGCTTCTTCAGTGGTTTTACCTTCTGCCCCATAATCCAAAAGAGTAACTACATTATACTTAGCCAGTTTATCAATAGTAGGTTGGCTATTGAGTAAGGTGGTCCCTCCACAAAATTGTTCAAAAATGGTGTTTTTTACAATGGCCTTAGAAAAGGGTAAATTCCATTTAACGGCCAAGGTCCCTAATTTAGAACCTAGATTGACGAACCAAGATTTATTCATCATTTTAAAAAGCTGATAGGCTTTTTTTAACTCTTGATCACTCTTGTTTTTAAACGCTATCTCCGTATTTGAAAAATCTATTTTATTTACCTCTTTCACCTGTTGTGCATTAAAGTTTTATTTGACTAAGTGCTCATTCCAAATTTTCCAAGTTTCTTCTGCTTGAATCTCCAGCATCAGCTGACCATTCATAGTAGGACAATACTGCTTTTTGCCAAAATTAAGAAATTTGCTTGATTTTGGATTATAAATTAGATCATACAAGTGTTGATGTCTAGTCAAAAATTGATAGGGTATATCAGGGTAGCTATCCATTCGTGGAAACATACCTAATGGTGTAGTATTTATTATCAAGTCAGCGGACTGTATATGTGATTGATTCAAGTCTGTGTAGGTTAAGATTCCAGGCCTATTTTCTCTAGAAACTAATTGTACAGAAGCGCCTATTTGTTTCAAAGCATAAACTACAGCTTTGGAAGCTCCTCCAGTACCTAATATTAAAGCATTAGAAGACTCAAAAGATCTTCCAAATTGTTGTAAAGAATTTAAAAACCCTATATAATCCGTGTTAAAACCTATCTTTTTACCATCAGATTTAATACATATGGTATTAACAGCACCAATCTCTGTTGCTGCCAGATCTAACTCATCTAAATATGGAATAACTGCCTCCTTATAAGGTATAGTAACATTTAACCCACACAATTCAGTTAATTCAAACACGGTTTGAATACGCCCTATATCTGGTAATTCAAAATTAGTGTAGGAACAGTTTGACAGGGATTCTCTTGAAAACTTCTGTTCAAAATAATTTTTCGAAAATGAATGCTCAAGATGTTGCCCAACTAATCCGAAAACCCTTCTCATGATCGATCTGATTTAGCTAAAAACCATACTAGGATAATTCCAAATGCAAAGGCAATCCATGCGGCCACAAGCATACTGTCATCTGGATAAGCAGCAGGCAAAACATTTAACTCTCGTATACATTTCACTTTATCCTGTAAGACCAATTCTTCTCCACATATTCTCCAAGGCCATATCTTATTCAATGATCCAATCATAAAACCGGTTAACAATGCAATGGTAGGATTCTTGTAATTCTTAAATACATAAGTCAGTACCCTTGAAAACAGCACTACCCCAGTGATACAGCCCAATCCAAACACTAAGACTACCGTGAATGCATCCATTGATCCTGTTTTCAAAAAGGTTTTTACCGTTGGGATCACAAAGGTGTACATCCCCAATAGTAACAATATAAATGAACCACTTATACCAGGTAAAATAAGGGCCGTAATGGCTAAACATCCTGATACATACACAAACCATAATGCTTCAGAGCCATTACTTGGAACCAAAACAGTTATCCCATAAGCAATCCCTCCACCTATAACTAATAGCATAGCATTAGGAATACTCCAAGACTTGACTTGCATGATCATATAGATAGAGGAAGCTATAATTAATGCGAAGAAGAAAGACCAAATTACAGGAGGATAGTGTTCCAAAATATAACTCACTCCAAAAACCCCTGCAATTAAGCCTAATAACATCCCAACCAATAAGGCCAAAAGAAAATTACCATCTAATTGCTTCCATACTGCCCGAAATCCTCCAGTCTTCCATGTCTTCCAAAGTCCAGGACCAATGGATGAAATAGAGGCCAACAAACGTTCATAAATTCCAGTAATAAAAGCAATAGTCCCACCGGACACACCTGGAATAACCTCTGCAACACCCATGGCTGCACCTTTTAAAGCAGTAGAAATAAACGCACTTCCTCTCATAATTTACGTAGGTCCTAAACCTGTTTTCTTCTTTGATTAAAAACTAGGAACAAAGTAATTCCTATTACTAATAAAACAGCTACTCTGCTAACAGAATTTGTCAAAAAAAGTAAAGGAAAAAGGGTCAACACCAGTAAGGCCAATAACCAAATCTGTACTCTTTTTTCATTCTTGGCAACACCATCCAATGTAGGAATATTGTATACCTCCATTACATTAGTCGTCATGCAAGCTTCCATGAAGTAAAAGAAATCATCAAAATACTTGATATCAGTCGGTGAAGGCATGCCAGTTAAGGCTCGGAGCTCTGCCTCAATTAAGATTCTAGTGTGACCAGCATTTTCTTCAAATCGGATAAGCAAATCAGAAGAAATTCGCTTTGGACTCAAAGCAATGCTACTTTTGATGGACTTAGAATAATAGGTTCCTGCTCGACCTGAGGTCTTAAAATAACCATTGACCTTAAAAAAAGTATCGGTGCGCTTACCGGCTTCTTCTTTATTTACAGGAACTACTATATCGTAATTCTTAACCATCCCTTTTTTTATGTGAAAATATAAAATATCCCCCTAAATTCATTCTGGATGCTTCCGTATCCTAAGCCCTCTTTTACCATCTTGAATAGGAACCTGATGCATTTCTCGTTGAATTTGAGTTAAATCAGGCATTCCAGCATCTACCCAAGCAGAATACCAAAGTGAACCGACAGCTAAAATAGCCCTTCTAAACCGATTTTCTACCATATCCCCCATTAAGGCATTATATAATTTGGTCAAGGTGTCACTCTGTGCTTGTACAAGGCGACCTGAACGCTCTATTATCGCAAATTCCTCCTCATCTGGGATCCGTTCCTTTGCCACTTTTTCATGGCTTAAAACATCTGAAACCAAAGCATTAGATTCGAGCACGATTTCCCACACATAGGAGCGCACATCAGGAATATATACAGCGCCTCCCACCCATACATGATATTGTTCAAAAAAAAGCTCGGGTATTCGACTTTCCCAAAAAGCGTGAATACCATATTGTCCCGTTTTTTGTCCATTATAATTAGAGCAAGTGTGTAAAGGTACTGTTGCATCTCCTACGTAATGCCCAAGGTCAGCAGCATATCTACATATTGCACTCCCATTTTGATCATAAAAGGCTTGCACTAATTTTCTATAAACACGCTCTAGATTATATGGTAAAACACCATGAGGCGTCAAATAATCTATTATTCGTACCGCTTCAAATCCAGTACCTGATTTTAACGTATCGCTTAGCGGCACCACCCATTCTGTTTCGTAATAGTATTGCATAGCGGTCGTATCAAACCAATTGATAAAGGCCTGATGATTTAATACTGAATCTGGAATAGGAAGGTATATGGTATCTTGATTGTGATATTGGATGAAGTCAAAACCTGAATGATTACGCAAATCAGCCTTGAAGTCTCGTTTTAAACTTGAATAAGGGAATTCACCATATTGATCTAGATCTATAAAGTGTCGAGTGGCTTCAAAGGCACTTGCATACCGTCGTTTATCTGCATCCGTAGCATGTCTTTTTAAGTAGTCTTGCTGAGTGCTAAAAAACACTTTCATATCTATTGGAAGAGTATAGACGGCCAACTCATTGATTTGAGCATGTGCAAAAAAGCCCCATTCTGAATTATGTTGAAAAGCTAGAAAGAAAAGTAAGCTATAGAGTTGCCAGATCATTTTTGCTCCAGAAACTACTCGATTGCACTCTCAAAAAAAGCGGGATTCCGTTTTGGAATCCCGCTTTTTACTAAAAGTAATCGTATGGTCTCAAAATTTCCTTGAATACTCTTAATTGGACGAGCATAAAATCGTCCTCTGGCTGTACCGTAGCTAAAAATCGCTCTACTTCATCGGATTTCACTTTACCAGATGCATATCGATTCTTGATCTCATAAAAATTAACCTGTTTTGTTCTATCACCACTCAATTGGATATCCAAGACCCCAAAAGGCATAGTTTGTTCTATAGAATCTCTGCCCGTATGGTTGTTTTCGATCGCCTCTGCAATTTTGAGTTCAAAGTTGGATAAATACGCATCCACTCGTCCAGCTTGAACTTTGCGTTTACCCTCCTCTTTTACATCATAATAGCGCTCTACGTAAAATCCATCATCTTCCTTAGTTAATTTAAAAGACTTTGATTTTTGCTTTGGATACACTAGAGATACTCCCTCTATTTCCGAAGGGTCAATTCTAAACACTGCACGATCTCTCCATTCAATCTCAGGACGATTAAATCGCACACTAATAACACCTTGAAAATATGGCACATTGACGATATAGGGTTGATTAGACCCTTCCATAATAATCTCCGTGCCTGTACCCTCTAAGTCTGAACCTCCTAAGAAATAAGCTTTGATTACTTCGCCTTCCTTATTTAAAATCTTCACATTGGTTCCATTGGTTGATATCGACTTGACTATATTTTTAGCCTCCTTTGCAATTGGCGTACGTTGCAATTTCAGTTTGGTAATGGTACTCATTAGTGTTTTCATGACATTCGGATTGGCCATGTACTTATCATTAACCTTCCAAAACCGACCATCACGAGTTAGTTTGATCTGCAATCCGTTCAACTTGGAAATAAATATGGTCTCTATCTCTGACGTATCCTGAACAGCAAAATCCCTTTGCCATTCTTTCCCATCACTTAGAGAGCGAGAATCATCTTTTTGAAATTGAAAATAATATACTAACGCGCCTAAAATCAGCACACATAAACCAAGTATCCAAG
>CAXQNQ010000299.1:0-12734 GCA_964225135.1 Mesoflavibacter profundi | reverse complement strand
GTTCCGAGGCAACATTCATAAATAAGGCATCAGCTGCAAAGTTGATCAACATAACAACAACCCGATCAGCTATCATTTGTCCTAAGTCTAAATCTTTATTAGGTTCAGGCATCGAAGCCTCCGAACTATAATCATAGTAACCCTTACCCACCTTGCGGCCATAATATCCTGCATCTGCCAATCGCTTTTGGGTAAAAGATGGCATAAATCTACCATCATAAAAGAAGGAAGCATAGACTGTTTCCGTTACTTTGTAATTGATATCATTGCCGATATAATCCATTAAGGTAAATGGCCCCATTCGGAATCCTGCAATCTCTGTAAGTGCCCAATCGATAGTGGCAAAGTCTGCAACGCCCTCATCATACATGCGTAAGGCCTCACTATAAAAAGGCCTAGCAATTCGATTGACAATAAACCCTGGTGTATCTTTTGCTAGTACAGTCAACTTACCCCAGGAATCAATAGTATTTTTTGCTATATCCAGATAGGTATCTGAGGTCTGAAGTGCAGGGATAATCTCTACTAATTTCATCAAAGGAGCGGGATTGAAAAAATGAATCCCAAGAAAACGCTCTGGGCTTTTCAAAGCACTACCTATAGCTGATATCGAAAGGGAAGAAGTATTAGACGCTATAATACAATCTGTAGGTACAATCGATTCCATACTAGCAAATACAGATTGCTTAATACCTAAATCTTCAATGATAGCCTCTATGACTAAACCACAGGATGCAAAAGCTTCTATCTCCGTTTTATAATGGATTCTACTTTGAATTTCTGACGCAGTCTGTGCATTTAGTCGACCTTTCTCCACTAGGCGATCCATAACCTTAGCTAAATTGGATTTTGCCTGGTTCAATGCATCTGGGTTGTTATCAACTAACACCACATCATGACCTGCAGTAGCCGCCACTTGTGCAATTCCTGAGCCCATGGATCCTGAGCCGAGTACACCTACTTTTATCATATAGCCTAATTTGGCAGTTTATTTGGAATAATTATGCCCTCAAATTTAGGAAAAAAGCGCTTAATTCAAGGGGATATCCCGCTAATACTTGCAAGTGTATGATAGCCAGAAAAAAAGGCAATTCTAAATGAATTGCCCTTTTTATTTATTTATCCTGCCTTGCAAATACCTTTTTCAATAAGTCTGTAGTTCTTGAAGCTACATTCTCCCGAATGTCCAGCTCCTTTTTTTCTACCATGTCAAAAAGACCAGCCAAAGCCTCTCTAGTCACATGATCATCGAGATCTGGATTCGCCTTCTCAACAAATGGAATTTTATTGTACTTATCTACCGCCGAAGACCAGTAGGTGCGGGCATTAAATTTGTCCAATGACTCTATAATCACTGGATTAAATTCTTTGTATAGTGAATTATAAGTTACTCTTCTAAGATATTTTGTTGCTGCATCCTTATCCCCCATCAGAATATCCCAAGCATCTCCGAAGCTCATAGACATGATTGCTTGCTTGAAAATTGGAGCAGCCTTCTTTGCAGCATCCTCAGCTCCTCGATTCACCTTTTCGAGAATAGTCTCCTCTACCTTCGTAAATCCAGGAACATTGCGCAGCTTATCCGCTACTTTTTGAGCTTCTTCAGGCAATAAGATTTTATAAGCACTCTTATAATAACCATCAGTAGCACTTAATTTTTGTGCACCTTCTGTAATACCAATTTCTAAGGCTTGCTTTAGTCCATCTGCTACATTTTGATTGGTAAGTTCTGTAGTGGAACCAGTATATACAACAGTATCTATGGCTTGTTGAAGGACGGCTGGATCACATGCAGAGAAAGTGAGTACAGCACCAAATGCGAGGGCAATCTTTTTGATCATTATTAGAGATTTATGTTAATGATATGGGTTAAAAATGACTTCTTTTCGCTAGAAATAGGTTTATGGAAATCATAAACTTCTTTAAACAAAACTTAAAACTATCCGGCATAGTATCGAACACAGTCCGAACAAAGACAAGAATTATCAAAATTTAATTTCAAATGTTCTAATCGGCCTTGATCCATTACTCCAGCATCCATGCACCAACACGTCTTGTCTTGATAACACAACATAGGTTTGCTACAACGACCACATTTCTTTCTATAATCAGCCTTAGTTTCAATAACTGCCTGCTTAACAATGCCACCTAATGGTGGATGATGCTTAACTACCCGAATATACATTTCCTTTAAATGTGGATAATGATTCTTTAGCCCTAAACCAATTCGTTCAACGATGGTCTCAATAAGCTTAGTAGGCTTTTGCATGGCCGACTTCACAATAGCATGAATGACTTCATAATTGACCGCAGATTGGATGTCATCAGTGACCGCAGCCTTGACAATATCAACCTCCACCGTTACATCAACGGTATATTTTCCACCTAATATGGTTTCCTCTTCATACACGCCATGTTGGGCGTAAAACTCCATACCCTCTAACGATAATTTTGCCATCTAACATGCATTATTTGTGGATAAAATGTAAACATTTGCCTTTGCCAAGGGCAAGTATTAGAAGATTTGCTGAATATATGTATTTTTGCAATTGTATACCAAGCCTTAACTAATTTTTGAAAAAATCATATTGTCATTATAATGAACAAGACAACAACGACAAAATCCGCAGCTAAAGTTGATCGCTATCAAGCGCACGATTATTATCTGATGGATGAACTACTAAGCGAAGACCATATCTTGGCGAGAGATGCAGTTAGAGACTGGGTAAAACAAGAGGTGAGCCCAATCATTGAGGAGCACTACGAGAATGGAACTTGCCCACAACACTTATTCAAGGGATTAGCTGAAATTGGTGCTTTTGGACCTTCACTTCCGACTAAATATGGTTGTGGTGGCATGGATGAAATCGCATATGGAGTGATCATGCAAGAATTAGAGCGTTGTGATTCCGGATTGAGATCCATGGCTTCTGTTCAAGGTTCTTTGGTGATGTACCCAATCTATAGATTTGGTAGTGAAGAGCAACGTATGAAGTATCTACCAAAACTAGCTTCTGGAGAATTCATTGGTTGTTTTGGTTTGACTGAACCTGATCACGGGTCTAACCCTGCTGGAATGATCACCAACATCAAAGACGATGGTGATGCATATATCCTAAATGGAGCAAAAATGTGGATTACTAATTCACCTGTAGCTGATATCGCAGTGGTATGGGCTAAAGATGAAGAAGGAATCATCCGCGGCGTGATTGTAGAAAAAGATATGCCTGGTTTCTCAGCACCTGAGATTCATGGTAAGCTATCATTAAGAGCGTCTATTACTGGTGAACTAGTATTTGAAGATGTTCGCGTTCCAAAAGAAAATGTATTGCCAGGGGTTCAGGGTCTGAAAGGTCCTTTGAGTTGTTTATCTAAAGCACGTTATGGAATTGCTTGGGGTGCTATTGGTGCTGCATTGGATTGCTACGATTCTGCTTTGAGATACTCTAAAGAGAGAGAACAATTCGGAAAACCAATCGCAGGCTTCCAGTTGACTCAGAAAAAATTGGCTGAAATGATTACGGAAATCACGAAAGCACAATTATTGACTTGGAGACTTGGATCTCTAGCTAATGAGGGTAGAGCTACTCCTGCTCAAATTTCAATGGCTAAGCGTAATAATGTACACATGGCATTAGAGATAGCTAGAGAAGCTAGACAGATTCATGGTGGTATGGGTATTACCAATGAATACCCAATCATGAGACATATGATGAACTTAGAAACAGTACTTACTTATGAAGGTACACATGACATCCACTTACTAATTACAGGTATGGATGTTACTGGACTGAATGCATTTAAGTAAGCAATTAATAGTATAATTAAATCGCCTGCTCTGAATCAAAAGATTTCAAATCATATTCAGTTAGCAGGCGATTTTTATATTAGGCCTATTGTAGTTAATCTAAAAGTTAATGGTTTAAGCTACTTTTTTCTTAACTTATCCAATAAGCAATTATCCAAATTCGTTTTACCAGAAATCAATATACCAATCGAACTACAGAAGATGTTGAGAAGTATCTTATCTATTGCGGCAATTTTAATTTGCTTTTCGGGAATATTCGCACAAGAACAACCTATCGAATTAATCAACCCATCGTTTGAGGACCTTCCAGGGACTGAAAAAGTACCTTATGGCTGGAATGATTGTGGTTTTGCAGAAGAAACACCTCCAGATATTCACCCATCACCCAATATCAATAACTTATTTTTTGGCGTAGATAATAGACCACAAGATGGTGCCTCCTATATTGGTATGGTTACTAGAGATAATGATACTTATGAGGGGATTTCGCAGCGGCTTAGAAAGCCTATGCTTGCTGGGAATTGTTACCAGTTCAGTATCTATTTGTCCAAATCCAAAAACTATTTATCCGTCAATAGCTCGATGACCGCAACGGAGCAATTTACCACTCCAATTGTATTAAGAATTTATGGCGGAGCTTCGCTATGCGATAAGAAACAACTCCTAGCTGAAAGTAATATCATTAATACCAACCGCTGGATTAGATTTGATTTCACCTTCACACCTGAAGAAGACTTGAATTGTATCCTACTCCAAGCTTTCTGGAACATGACCCTATTCCCATACAATGGCCATGTTCTAGTAGATAATGCTTCGTCCATTATTCCTGTTCCTTGTGAGGAAGAAGTGTTGGAGGAGCCGGTATTGGCAGAAGTACCGCCAACTCCTGATACGCCCGATACTCCAGAGGTTGAGGTTAAAACTTCAACTAGTGAACCAGTGGTAGAAAGAACAGAAAAAGTTACGCCAAAAACGGGTACAACCGTAACAAAGGCTAAAATCAATAAAGAACTCGATGTAGATAAACTTAGCGTTGGAAAGAAAGTGCAACTCAAAGCACTATACTTCAATGATGATTCTGCAGTAATTCGAGATTCGTCAGAACCTGCCTTGAACGAACTTTATGATTTTTTAGTAGACAATAATACCGTAAGACTTGAGGTTGGAGGACATACCAATAACCTGCCTCCAGACTATTACTGTGATCAGCTTTCCACTAATAGAGCCAAAGCAGTTTATGATTATTTAGTCCAAAAAGGGATACCCAAATATCGTTTGAGATATAAGGGTTATGGGAAAAGAAATCCTATCGCTTCTAATGACACTGCAGATGGTCGAAAGCAAAACCAGCGTGTAGAAGTGAAAGTGCTCTCTATTAATTAAGGTAAATAAATTGCTTAGGATGGAGCAGCTAAGACTAGTGGAGATTGATGATGCGGAAAAGCTCAAACGCCATGTTCTAAATCAGTTCAAACAAGAATCTTTTGCTTGTCACTTAACCTCGAATGGATACACCAAAGACAAATATGGTGCTTTTGACGCAGCCTATGCGTGGGGAGTAGAACATAGCTTAATTCTTTCAAAAGAAAAAGGCGCCTTTGATCAACTGCAATTGTTCCAAAAAAAACACCCTAACCAATGGATCTTTGGCTGCTTGAGCTATGATTTGAAAAATGACTTAGAACAGTTGCAATCTAAAAATCAACATTGGCTAGAAAGTCCAGCTTTAGTTTTCTTTATTCCCAAGTACCTTATTATAGAAAAAGAGCAGCAATTTTGGGCCTCTGACTCTGTAGACTTAACTGAGGTATTTGCGCAAGAAATTGATACAAATCAAATCAAAAAAGCTTCTATAGCTCCCAAACTAATCCCCTCAACACCTAAAGACTTATACCTTCAAAATGTCCAAGACATTAGGCAACATATCATTGAAGGAGACATCTATGAAATGAATTACTGCGTGGAGTTTACCGTTGAGCCTGTGCAAGCGGATCCAATACACCTTTTCAATGATTTGAATGTTAGAGGGCAAGCACCTTTCTCCTGTTATTTCAATTTTGAAAACATACATATACTCTCCGTAAGCCCCGAACGATATTTGGCCAAAAGACAAAATAAACTCATTTCACAACCTATAAAAGGAACCGCATCAAGATTTAAAGATCGTAAGCAGGATGCAGCAGCAGCCGATAAACTATTCCATTCGGAAAAAGACCGAGCTGAAAATGTTATGATTGTAGACTTAGTACGCAATGACCTAGCGAGAGTTTCTGAAACAGGAACTATACAAGTTGAAGAGTTATTTGGTGTTTATGCATTTAAGACCGTTCACCAAATGATTTCTACCGTTAGTGGGCAACTCAAAGCATCTCATACTGGCTTAGACGCTATTAAGGCGAGTTTCCCAATGGGATCCATGACGGGTGCTCCTAAGCATCGAAGTATGATACTCATAGATAAATATGAAAATAGAAAACGTGGATTTTATTCAGGCGCCATCGGATATTTTACCCCACAAGGAGATTTCGACTTCAATGTTGTTATTCGAACCTTGATTATTGATCAAGAAAAAGAACAAGCAAGCTTCTCTGTTGGTGGGGCCATTGTGTATGATTCCATACCTGAACTGGAATACGAAGAATGCTTAATTAAAGCAAGAGCCTTATTGGAGGCCTTAGGTCTGCCCATAAATTTAGAAGGAGAATCCTAAATGTTCTAATTGCTCCCAGAAATGAGGGAAAGATTTCTCTACTACTGTAGGTTGCTCAATAGATATATTGGCAAACACAGCAAGTTGAGCAAATGACATAGCCATTCGATGGTCTTCATATGTTTCAAATGTGGTATTGGGAAGAATTTTAAAATCTTCAGTCTGTAATTCAAATATCGATTCCTCCCTTTCAATCAGCTGCACCCCAATCTTGGACAACTCCTTTTGTAAGGCTAAAATCCGATCTGTTTCTTTGATACGAAGACTATCCAATCCGCGCATGCCCAAATCTATATTTAATGCAGCACATATTACGGCAAAGGTTTGCGCAGTATCGGGCATATCCGTGAAATCAATAGCCCATGAATTTGGGTTTTCCACTGCCTTAGATTGAATTCGAACACCAGCATCTTCTGGAGTACTTTGCACTCCGAGGTCCTTAAAATATTGCTGAATCAGTGAATCACCTTGAACAGACTCTAACTGTAACCCTTTAAGAAGTATATCAGAGCCTGGCAAAAGAGCACATAGTCCATAAAAATAAGCCCCAGCAGACCAATCAGACTCTACAGATACCTCATTAAAATTATATGACTGAGGGGCTATATAGATTTGATTACCTTCCATTTTGCACTGTACACCCTGTTGCTGCATCAAGGCTAAAGTCATAGTCATATATGGCTTAGAACTAATACGGCCAGTAAGCTTAAGAGACAGACCTGAATCCAAATAAGGTGCAATCAAAAGTAAGGCCGTAATAAACTGGCTGCTGACTGAGGCATCAATGGATATGGGATGATTAGCTTCTAATTTTTTCCCTGTGATAGCCAAAGGAGGAAAACCCTCTGATTCTAGATATTCAATAGATGCACCCAGCGTATGTAGTGCATCAACTAAAGGCCCTATTGGTCTTTGTTTCATCCGCTCAGAACCAGTTAAAATATATTTTCCCGTTCGTTGAGCTAAAAATGCAGTCAAGAATCTAAAACAAGTTCCTGCAGGGCCTACGTCTAATACTTGAACCTCGTTGGTCTCTTTAAGTTGATTTAGAATGTGTTGAAGTGTTTGACTATCCTTGGCTTTTGAAACCCCATGAATAGTACCTCCTTGGCCAGCCAAAGCTTGCATAATCAATAATCTATTGGTTATGGACTTTGATCGCACTAATTCTACCGTACCTTGAAGCACTTTTTTACTCAAAGAGAGATTCATACTTAGTTCCAGTTAATACTTAAGTTTTGATCCAAGTCAGGATGTAGACTGCGCCCAACAGGACAAAATTCAGCTATTTTAGTGATTAGCTTTTTTTCGTTTTCAGAATATCCCTTTGCTGGCATGGTGATAGTCATATTAATCTGAGCAATTCTTCTTGGATTAGAAGCCATTATTTTTTCAACCGTTCCTTTCGCACCCGAGATATCTATTCCTTTTTCTTCAACCTTGATTGCAATGGTAGTCAAAATACAACCCAATAATGCCGTAGCAACTAAGTCGGTAGGCGAGAATGCCTCCCCTTTACCTTTATTATCTACCGGTGCATCCGTAATAATTTCATTTTTCGATCGGATATGTGTACAAGTAGTCCTCAAGTCGCCATTATAAATGATCTCAGCTGTCATAATCAGTGTATAATTTTTATTTTTAGGATAAACCTTCTAAAATGCAAAGCACAAAATAGTGGTCAAGCATAAAAATACATATTAATCCGAATGTATAAGGATAAAAAAGTAGCTGTTGTACTTCCTGCTTATAATGCAGAAAAAACATTGCAAAAAACATTGGAAGAGATTCCAACTGAGCTTGTAGACATTATTATACTTGGCGATGATAACAGCTTAGATAATACAGTGGAATTAGCTCGAGGCTTAGGCATTAAGGAGATTTGTAAGCACGATATCAACAAAGGATATGGAGCTAATCAAAAGACCCTATACACTAAAGCATTAGAACTAGAAGCAGACATTGTTGTGATGGTCCATCCAGATTATCAGTACACGCCCCTGCTTATACCTGCGATGGTCAATATAATAGGAGAAGGTCTGTATGATGTAGTTTTGGGTTCCAGGATTTTAGGGAAAGGAGCTTTAATAGGTGGCATGCCGAAATATAAATATGTAGCAAATAGATTTTTAACCCTAGTTCAAAACCTTTTAGTCAGTCATAAATTATCCGAATACCATACTGGGTATAGAGCTTTTAGCGCTCAAGTCCTAAAGGGAATAAAATTTATGGAAAATTCAGATGACTTTGTTTTTGATAACCAAATGTTATCCCAAATCATCATGAAGGATTATGGAATAGCAGAAATAACCTGTCCTACTAAGTACTTTGAAGAAGCATCATCAATAAACTTCAAACGAAGTATGACCTATGGAATAGGTGTATTGAAAACTTCCATCATTCATAGATTACATAAGTGGAAGTTCATAAACAGTAAGCTATATTGACCTTTTGGCATTAGCGCGAGTGAACATTCTTCGTCCAATTACTAAAAGAGCAAGTGCTAGGGTGTAAGTGAGAGTAGCAGTCATTTTGACTCGATTGTTTTCTTGTGAAACGCAATTATCTGAATAATATTTAACCTTTCCTATTTTTTAAGATTTAATGACAAATAAAATAAAAGATTTCTTGGATGAGCGAGTAGACCGATACAACAGAGTCGCCTTTATAGCGGATGATCCAATTGCTTTACCACATCGCCAAAAGAAATTACAGGATAAAGAAATCATTGGTTTTTGGGTAGCTATGCTAGCCTGGGGACAGCGAAAGACCATCATTAAAAGTGGAGAACGCCTACTGGAACTAATGGATCAAAGTCCCCATGATTTTGTTTTAAACCATAGTGAACAAGACTTAAAATCATTCGAGCATTTTGTGCACCGGACCTTCCAACCTACCGATGCACTCTACTTTATTGAATTTTTTAAACACTATTATCAGGAACATGATAGTCTAGAGCAGGCTTTCAGTAAACATATTCAACCTACAGATGAAACCATCGAGCATGGATTAGTAGGATTTTCTGAGACATTTTTCAATTTACCTTTTGCCCCTCAACGAACCAAAAAGCATGTACCCAATCCAAAGCGCAAGTCCACTTGTAAACGACTGAATATGTTCTTGAGGTGGATGGTGCGTCAAGATGATAGAGGTGTTGACTTTGGAGTTTGGAAATCTATAAAACCAGCTCAACTATTAATTCCGTTTGATGTGCATGTGGAGCGTAGTGCAAAACAATTGGGATTGGTTCAACGAAAGCAACGAGATTGGAAAGCAGTCCTGGAATTAACCTCCAATCTAAGAGAAATGGATCCAGTAGATCCGGTTAAATATGACTTTGCCTTGTTTGGTCTAGGGGTATTAGAAAAGGCCGACATGAGTCGACCTTTCTAATTTTATTGTCTTTCTAAGGAAAACTGTTTGATTAACATTTTTCCAGCTTTTTCTTCTAAAAGAATAGTAGACCGGAAAGTACCTGAATCAGTGTGAAGCTTCCCGATGTAATATTTCATGTGCTGCGTACTAGATGCTCCATGGTGCAAATTCCTAAAGCTTTTAGGAGGGTATTTTCCAAAAAAAGCATGAAGTACCTTAACAGCCTGGTCTTTACTGTATACATCATCCACCCTGCCTATATTCAGTTCAATCTCTTGATCAAAATAATAGGACAAAGACTTCGCATCTCCAAGACGGATAGCATCAGAAATTTCAGCAAGATCCGCCTGTGCAAATGAAAAGGACGCAATAAATACCGACATCAAAACAATAGCTTTCATATTATTTCTTTTGCGAATTAAAATTGGGGTATCATTGATAAAGTTAATGTAAAATAGTAATGTCTACAAGCCTAATTATTGTTCATTTTCAGCTTCAAAAAATCAAATTCCTTCTTAACTTTAATACCTTAACGATAAATACAGCTATTTATTTTTAGTAGCTCCTAACCTTGAACCACTCCTTTAGTTATTAAAACAGCATATTTATGCAACATGGATTTAATAAAATGGCCCTTATCATTCTAGATGGTTGGGGGATTGGTCAAAAAGATCAAACAGATGCTATTCATTGTGCATCCACACCTTTTTTTGACCAATTGATCCAAGATTATCCAAATGCTACTTTAACTACCTTCGGTAATGAAGTAGGATTGCCGGAAGGACAAATGGGTAACTCTGAGGTTGGCCATTTAAATATTGGTGCAGGAAGAATAGTCTATCAAGAATTAGCTCGAATCAATAAAGAGATTAGGGATAATACCCTTGAGCAGAACACTGTACTCCGTAAATTGATTCAACAAGCTAAACAAGAAGGCAGAAAAGTCCACTTACTAGGACTTTTATCTGATGGAGGTGTACATGCACACATCAATCATTTACAAGTATTGAGCCAAATACTCAGTGATGCTGGATTAGAGGATATATTTATCCATGCCTTTATGGATGGTAGAGATACCTCACCAACAGGTGGAGCTGATTATATCAAGCAATTGAAAGCCGTTATTGATAATAACCAGGCCAAACTAGCCACTATCATAGGTCGTTACTACGCGATGGATAGAGATAACCGTTGGGAGCGTATCAAAAAAGCTTATGACCTTCTAGTTAACAATGTTGGCGAGCATTGCGCTGAACATCAAATTGTTGAACGGATTAAGTCTAAATATGAAGCTGGGCAGACGGATGAATTTATTGAACCTATAGTGGTAGTAGATGATACTAATCAACCTCTTGCCGCTATTGAATCAGGCGATATCGTCTTATTCATAAATTTCCGTACGGATCGTCCAAGAGAACTGACCATTGCCTTGACTCAAGAAGATCTCGTTGATCATGGTATGCATACCCTTAACTTGCATTATTATACCATGACTGGGTATAGTGAAAGTTTCAAAGACATACACGTCTTGTTTGAAAAAAATGAAATCAAGCAAACGCTAGGAGAGGTCGTTTCTAATGCTGGAAAAACTCAATTACGTATTGCCGAAACAGAAAAATATCCCCATGTGACATTCTTCTTTAATGGTGGAGTTGAAACCGCCTTCAAAGGAGAGGATCGAATCTTAATACCTTCACCAAAAGTGGCCACATATGATCTACAACCAGAGATGAGTGCTTTTGAAATGACTAAAGCGTTAGTAGATAAGGTGAATGCGGATCAGCCGGAACTCATTGTATTAAATTATGCCAATACTGACATGGTAGGACATACTGGAGTATTTGAGGCAGCAGAAGCTGCAGCTGTAGCTGTAGACAAATGCTTAAGTGATTTGATACCCATACTACTAAGAGAAGACTATGGGATCATTATCATTGCAGATCACGGTAATTCAGATTTTATGGTAAACGAAGACTTAAGTCCAAATACTGCACACACCAAAAACCCTGTTCCTATTGTTTTTGTTAGTAATAACAACGATTATCAAGTACACTCTGGTAAACTTGCAGATATTGCCCCTAGCATACTGAAACTACTTCAGATAGACATTCCAAAGGATATGACAGGGGATATAATAATTAAGGCATGAAAAAAGGACTCTTAGCAATAGGCTTAGCTAGTATGTTAGCTTGTAATACGAATACAAATGGTCCTATTGAATCAAATTCCTACAATTACTTTCCATTAGACAGTTATGTAGATGATTTGTATCAATCCATCCATACTGATTCCATCTATAGATTATTAAGTGATGATCTATCAAAAGAAGATAGTATTATTAATCGTAGTTCTTTTCAAGCTACTATTGACTTAGTCAAGCAACTAAACATTGGCAAAAAAGCTTGGGCAGGGAAATTTCATGTAGACACCTTGAAACAGGCTGGACAAACTCAAATTACCTATACCGCCATCGACCAGAACATACAGATTAAGTCCTTGCAAGTCATCCGAGTAGAGGAGCAAGAGGATCCGGTTTCAATTAGAGTAGTTAAGCAAACCAATAGTCCAATTTCTAAATGGACACAAGAAGTGATCATTCAAGCGCCAGAGCACACCATAACGATCAAAAATGAATTGGTCAAGGTCTTGGGTAAAGAAAAGCAATCCAATATAAAAATGGTTTACACTTGGTAAACCATTTTTTTTATGCCCTATATAAACGAACAAAGGCCCATTCAAACAAATGAATGGACCTCAGTTATGTGGAGTTGGCAGCGACCTACTCTCCCACCATACGGCAGTACCATCGGCGCTATGGAGCTTAACTTCTCTGTTCGGAAT
>CAXQNQ010000298.1:0-18152 GCA_964225135.1 Mesoflavibacter profundi | reverse complement strand
CGAATAGTAGGATTGAGGATCTTTAGGTTCCACATTGGTAGGACAAACGATTACTTCGGCTCCAAGAGCTCTAAGCATATCAAATTTTGATTTCGACTGTTTATCAGATGAAGTAAAAATACACTTATATCCCTTTATCGTTGCTGCTAATGCTAGTCCCATCCCAGTATTTCCAGAAGTACACTCAATGATAGTTCCTCCTGGTTGGATATCTCCTCTCTGCTCTGCATCCTCTAGCATTTTAAGAGCCATACGGTCTTTAATGGAATGACCTGGATTGAAGGTTTCATTTTTAAGTAAAACCGTACAAGGCAGATCAGCAACAACTTTATTGAGTTTAATCATAGGAGTGTTGCCGATCGTCTCCAAGATATTATTAAAATATTCCATAGGGTATTATAATTTCTAATATTCTAAAACGACATAAAAAGAATTATCTAGCCCAACTAACAAATCTGCTACATACTCTGGAACAAGTAATTTGAACTTTATATCGTGATGAGCTGGGATCTGGCCTATAACCTTTAAATACAAAATCCGATTATTCATTGGGTTTTGTACTTTGATAATAGTACCTCTTTTTAAACTTCGATGCAAACATACTAAATCCCTTGATTTATTTTCAGTGATTTTGAGCACGGACCCTTGATCGGTCAGTATTTTTGATTGATTATTTATCTGATTTTCAAACAACCGTTGATTCTTTAGATTTTCAGCAGTTTGAATTTGTAATCTTTCTTTTTGGAGTTCTCGAGGAATTCCTTGTTTGGATAACCATCCAATCAAAAGCTTTTGGCCTCTTCTGAGCGTAATATCTTCTAATTGGTTTCGACTGATTAAAGAATCTTGGGTTTGGTTAAATACCCTTTTACTAAGATGATATAAAGTTTCACCTGCCTTTACTTCGTAAAATATGGGATGAAACAAAAAGTCAGCACCTTCCAAGGGTTCTAAGATCCGTATGGCTTCCTTAGGTATAGGAATGTTTAATGTGCCAAAGTCTGCTATAGTCTCACTAGTTAATCCAGTATTATATTTCTTTAGTTGAATTGGAGTTAATCCATAATGATCAGCTATATTTTCTAGTGTATGATTAGTATCTACAGGGTGGATGATGGATAATTCATCATAATTTAATGCCATGATTTGTAGGCTGTCCTGACTAGAAAAGAAGGTCTGACTCTTAGATTTAGGCAGAATAGTGAGAATAAAAAGAATGGATAGTGAAAAATGTTTTAATTTCAACTTTGATCATATTTGGATTAATAATAAAAGTATGAAAACTCTAGGAATAATTCCTGCTAGATTTGCTTCATCGAGATTACCAGGTAAGCCTTTGCTTGAAATTGAGGGCATTTCTATGATACAGCGAGTCTTTAATCAAGCTATTCAGGTTGAATCTATGGAGTTAGTAGTCGTTGCTACTGATGATCAACGAATCTATGACCATGTGGAATCCTTTGGAGGGCAAGTACTTATGACAGATCCTAATCATCTATCTGGTACAGATCGTTGTGGTGAGGTACTTAAGCTACTTAATCAAAAGGGATACACTTTTGATCTAGTTGTCAATATTCAAGGGGATGAACCGTTTATTAATCCATTACAAATTGGATCTCTAATCCAATTATTCCATAATACACCAAATGCTCAAATAGCTAGTCAGTATAAGTGGATTGATGTAGAAAAAGCTCAAGATGTAAATCGAATAAAAGTCGTTACTAATTCAGATGGCAAAGCACTATACTTTAGTCGATCAATTATTCCTTTTGATAGGAGTGAACATCAGACTACCCGCTACAAGCAACATATTGGCTTATATGGATTTAAAGCAGCTGTTTTATTAGATATATGTAAGTTGAGCCCAAGTAAACTAGAGCAAATAGAATCTCTAGAGCAGCTCAGGTGGCTAGAAAATGGTTATTCCATTTACATGGAAGAAACCAACTTCCAATCTATAGGCATAGACACAAAAGAGGATATGGACGAGGCTCAAAAATTCTTAAAGGACTGATCCATCGAATGAAAATGGTAGAATATCTTTAATGGTCTTTAAGATATATACTTCTGTATCTTCTGCAAATAAAATAATCCGGATAGGTGCCTGTTGTCTGTTTTCTTTTTCACAGATCATTTGTCTACATGAACCACATGGACTAGGTGGCTCCATCAATTTAACAGAGCTACTTTTAGCTGTTATGGCTATTGTTTGTATGCTCGCTCTTGGATAATTGGATTCAACACTCGATAGAATAACACCCTCAGCGCATATACACATCGGATAAGCTGCATTTTCCATATTTCCCCCCGATATTATTTCACCATTATGTAGTAAAGCAGCCGCACCCACTAGAAAATTGGAATATGGGGCATAAGCTTTTTGCATGGCATCTTTAGCAACTTGAACTAATAATTGATCTGACTCAGATAGCTGTTCAATAGAATCAACTACTTCATAGTCAAAACTTACTGTCTTCTTTTTCATATCCACTTCCGTTAAGATAAAGTATGTAAATCTATCACTATTATGCAAATAAGCCAAAAAAGGATTTTTATAGATAACAATCTACCTGTAGTAGTGTCATTATTGCCTGCATTATTCTAACTTGCGGCAGGTAAAACTCTTATTTTAAATGAAGCGCATACTTGTAATTGGTGCTGGAAGGTCTAGCACAACGCTAATTAATTATCTAATTGAAACTTGTGAGGCTTACAATTGGTCTTTGACTGTTGCAGATACTGATCTGAACTTGGCAGAACAAAAGACAGAACATAGTGATTGTGCTAAGGCTATAGAATTAGATGTAAATAATGATGATGTTCGTCAAAGCTTGATTCAAGATAAAGACATAGTAGTATCTCTTTTGCCTGCATTTCTGCATCCAATTGTTGCTAAAGATTGTCTACTATATGGTATTCATTTACTTACTGCCTCCTATCTGAATCAAGAAATAAGGGATATGGAATCTTTAGCTAAGGAGAAAGGCCTATTATTTATGGGTGAAATGGGTCTTGATCCAGGTATTGATCACATGTCAGCCATGCAAAAAATAAACGAAATTAAGGCTGTAGGAGGTACTTTGGATGCATTTTATAGTTATACTGGAGGACTAATTGCTCCAGAATCAGATGATAATCCTTGGTCATATAAATTTACCTGGAATCCAAGAAACGTAGTACTAGCTGGACAAGGAGTTGCCCAATATCAAAAAGATGGCGTCATCAAATATATTCCTTATCATCGCTTATTCAGTCAACGCAAGGTTATTCAAGTTCCAGACCTAGGAGAATATGATGTTTATGCGAATAGAGATTCATTACCCTATAAAGCATTATATGAAATTGATGATATCCCAACTATTCTAAGAGGAACAATACGTGCAAGTGGATTTTGTGATGCTTGGGCGGCTTTAGTACAAATAGGACTAACAGATAACTCATACTATATTGATTTGTCGAAAATAAGAACCTACAAGGAATTAATACAATCGTATGTTGGAGGTGATGTAAATGATGTAAAGGGTGGTGTTTTAGAACTATTAAACATATCAGAGGATTCTGAGGTATTCCAAAAAATAGCTTGGCTAGGTTTATTTACTGAAAAAACAATTAATCTAGACAAAGCCACGCCTGCCTTGGCATTAGAAGCTTTGTTGTTGGAGAAATGGTCCTTAAATCCAACAGATAAAGACATGATTATCATGCAACATCAATTTGAGTATCGATTGAATGGGCAATCACATAAATTGATTTCATCTATGGTAACAAAAGGGGAAGACGCTGTAAATACTTCTATGGCCAAAACGGTTGGACTTCCTGTTGCTATTTTGGTTAAATTAGTGTTGTTAGATCAAGTGAGGATTACAGGTGTACATATTCCAGTTATGCCTGAGGTTTATGAGCCTGTATTAGAAGAACTAAAATCTTATGGTATTGATTTTATAGATGAATTGGAAGTTAAATAAGTTGGGCTTAGATTTCCAAGGGCAACTCTCAACAACCCTTGCATTACAAATATTTAATGTACTTCGGTTCATTGCTACCTTCTTTACAGGAGTAATCATGGTAAAAATCGGATGGTCTACTAGTGAAGTAGAACAATACGAACTTTTGATGCTTCTTTTTGGAATGGTCTCCTTTTTTTGGGTAAGTGGAGGTCAATCTGCTTTACTTAGTTTAATAGCTAGTTTAGATAGCAAGGAACATGATGTAGCTTTGAAAAGAATCATGTTTTTAGTTTGCATGTTTTCTCTTTTGGCAGGAATATGCGTCTATTTTACTGGCTTTTTTATATTTCAACTGAATAAAGAATTATTGATTTTATTAGGCTTATATACGGCCTTGAATATTCCGTCCTTATTTATTCACTTAAAGTATTTGTTGAAGGACACTCCAAAACAAATCTTGGTTTTTGGACTTATCAATTTTGGAGCTCAATTTTTAATTGTTGCCTTTCCCTTATTATTAGGGTGGAATTTAAATGAAATCATTAAAGCACTGATAGCTTTAGCTATTATCAGGTATGTTGCTTTACTCCTCATTGTTGGAGTAGACTTTAGGTTTAAAGTTGAAAATATTGGAAAGCGGTGGCTTTTATTAAGTCTCCCTTTAGCTATTCATATGTTAATTGGAATCAGTCCAGAATATGTTGATGCCTTATTGATTGAATCCTTTATTAATCAACCAGGAACTTACGCTGTTTATAAATATGGTGCAAGAGAACTTCCAGTTTTAGTTGGACTTATTGGAGCTATTTCAACCGTTTCCATTCCTTTATTAGTCAAAAAAGAGTTTGAGGGCTTACAATTGTTGAAATCTAAAGTGGCCTCATTGGTGAATATTTTATTTCCATGTTCCATTGTTTTGATATTTCTTGGAGATTTTCTATTTGAGTGGTTTTATGATGAAGCTTACCTAATATCTGCTGATATTTTTAAGATATTCCTTTTAATATTAATCACTCGCTTTTGGATCCCTCATAGCATAATTATTGCTCGTAACAATAATTATTTACTTGTATGGGCTGGAATCATAGAACTCTTGGTCAATGTAGGAATTAGTTATTATTTAATTAATGATTTGGGGGTAATAGGCATAGCACTTGGAACAGTAGTTGGTAATCTTATCCAAAAGATCTTCTTGATAGCGGTAGTTTGGATGAAGTATCATATTCAGCCTTCAGCCTATATGCCTATAAGATTGTTGGGATTTTGGAGTATATGCTTAGTTCTTTCTTTTGCGATAGAACAGTGGATGTTTTGATATACCGAAATTAATCATACCTTTGTGCCAGATTTAAGAGACCTAGTTTGCAGATACGTTGGGGGATGGATTGCAATAGGGTCTTTACAGACATTTGTAATTCATAGGCTTTGCGAGAAGCCCAAAAAGTAAAAACATGCAAACTTTTGTAGAAACAGGTTTGAAACCTGAAATCCTACAAGCCTTAGAGCTTATTGGTTTTGAACAACCAACACCTATCCAATCTAAAGCTATTCCTCATTTATTAGAATCAGATCGAGATTTACTAGGATTCGCACAAACTGGTACTGGTAAAACAGCAGCATTTAGCTTGCCTGTAATAAATAATATAGATCCAGGTTCAAAGAATATTGCAGCTATTATTCTTTGTCCAACCCGTGAATTGTGTTTACAGATAGAGCGGGACATTCAATCATTCATAAAATTTCTACCTAAGGTAAAAGCCATGGCAGTTTATGGTGGAGAGAGTATTGAACGTCAAATACGTGGTCTTAAAGATAATCCTCAAATTATTGTCGGAACACCAGGAAGAGTATGTGACCTTATCCGCAGAAAAAAACTTAAGCTCAAAAATATTGAGTATTTAGTATTAGATGAGGCTGATGAGATGCTTACCATGGGTTTTAAAGATGAATTAGATCAAATCTTAACGGCTTGTCCTGAAGAAAGACAAACTTTATTATTCTCTGCAACCATGCCAAAAGAATTGGTTCGAATTGCTAACGAATACATGAAGTCTCCAGAGGAAATAACTGCAGGACAGCGAAATGTAAGTGCAGAACAAGTTAAACATGTATACCTAGTTTCTGAACGTTCTGAGAAATACGAGGTACTTAAGCGAGTAGCAGATATTAATCCTGATATATACGCAATAGTCTTTTGTAGAACTAGAATGGGTGCAAAGGAGGTAGCAGAACGACTCATGGGGGATAAGTATTCAGCAGACGCCCTTCACGGCGATCTTTCTCAAGCTCAGCGTGATTATGTCATGAATAAGTTTAGGAAAAAACAACTACAAATACTAGTTGCAACTGATGTTGCTGCTAGAGGAATTGATGTTGATGACTTAACCCATGTGATTAACTATGAATTGCCAGATCAATTAGAAGCCTATATTCATCGCTCTGGTCGTACAGGACGGGCTGGTAAAGATGGTATGGCAGTGAGCTTAATCACTAGAAGAGACCTTTCTAGGATCAATCAAATTGAGCGAAAGATTGGTAAGAAGTTTAGCCGTAAGAATATTCCAACAGGAGAGGAGATTTGTAAAAGGCAATTATTTGCATTGGTTGATCGAGTAATTAATGCGGATATGTCAGATATAATTGATCAGTATCTGCCTGAACTTACTGAAAAATTCGAATCATTAGATAAGGCAGAAATTATAAAAAAGTTTGCTGGATTAGAATTTAATAGGTTTGCAGATTATTACCAGGGCGCTGCAGATTTAAATAAAAAGGATAAATCTAGATCAATCAAATCAAGTAGAGGGAAATTCTCTCGATTCCATCTAAACATAGGTCGTCGTCAAGGTGTAGATCCCAAAACTGTGATCAAAATTTTAAATGACTCTAGATCCTTAAAGAATATTGACATTGGTCAGATTGATGTAATGAAAAACTTTACGTTTTTCGAAGTGCCAGCTGATAGAGAAGGAGATGTCATGTCTGCTATAAATGGTAAACAGTTTAAAGGAACTGAACTAACTATTGAAATTGCTAAGCCAAAGCCTGAATTTAATGGTAAGAAGTCCTATGACCACAAAAAGAAATTCAATAGATCCAATAGAGGGAAGGGCAAGATGGTTAAGAAAGTTCGCTCTCGTTCATCCAGATTTTCTTATTAATCTAATCCAATGATAGAGACAGGTAAAAAACATAAGTTAATCGTTCAATCTATTGATGAATCTGGAGCTATGCTCATGGATCAAGAGCTAGAGACTGTTTTCTTGCCTAATCAATATATTATAGGGGATCTCGCTGTGGATGAGGAGGTTGAGGTCTTTGTTTTTGTAGACAATGTAGAGGAAAGCATTGCAACTATGCAGATTCCCCATTTTGAAGTTGATTCCTTTGTAGCTTTGCCTGTTTCATCAGTTGAATCTTATGGTGTTTTTCTCGATGGTGGATTACCTAAAGAAATCTTTCTACCTAATAAATTGTCGCTTTATAAGCACTTTCAAGTTGGAGAAAAACGCTTGGTCTATATTTCAACTGACCCGCTTAATGGAAAGCTATTAGCATCTGAAAAGTTATTTCAGTTTTTATCTGAGGAACCCATCGAATATACCTATAATCAAGAGGTTAATCTAAAAGTTTGGCGTAAAACCTCACTAGGTTTTAAGGTGATAATTAATGGTCAATCGGAGGGTATGATCTTTAAGGATCAAATATTTAAATCCTTGGAAATTGGATCAGAGCTTAAGGGATTTATAAAAGATGTCAGACCGGATGGTAAAATTGATGTGAGTTTAAGTATGCAAGGATTTCGAGCTCATATTGATGCCAATCAACAACTTATACTGCAGGCAATAGAAGCGGGTAGTGGTTTCTTGGCTTTAACGGATAAAAGTTCTCCTGAAGCTATTTATGATATATTGGGAATAAGTAAGAAAAACTTCAAAAAAGCTGTTGGAGCTCTTTACAAGCAAAGAATAATAACCATAGAAGAAAAGGGTATTCGAAAAATTGGTTAAATCCAATTTTAATTAGATAGAACACCTAGTAATTTGTATAAGACTCTAGCCCCTACATTTCCATCCCATTCGTTGGGTCTCCCTGCAACTTCATTTAAATCAGCCCCAATAATTGTTCTACCTGATTTTTTCAATTCACTTAGTATATAAAATGCTTCTTGAATCTCTAATCCACCAGCTACTGGTGTACCGGTATTTGGACACAAGGAAGGATTAAGGGCGTCTATATCAAAACTGATGTATACTTGACTTGGTAATTCATTGATTATGTTTTGAACAATATCTTTAAAATATTCACCTCTATATAGCGATCTTCTAATACTTGCATCATAGAATACCTTAATTCTATTTGGTTGATTTTCGACTAATTCAAGTTCTTCATTGCAAAAGTCTCTAATACCTACCTGGACCAGTTTAGTTATTTGGTTCAGTTGAAGAGCATTATACATGATGGATGCATGTGAAAGCTCAAATCCTTCGTAAGCCTTCCGTAAGTCCATATGTGCATCAAATTGTAGTATGCCGAACGTATCATAGCGTTCAGCTAAACTTTTAAAATAGCCCAACGGTGTACTATGAGAACCACCGCATAGGACCACTTTTTTGCCTTGATTCAATAAAGCTTTAGTGTTTTGATAAATATATGTTTGAAATTCCTTATTACCTGCATTGATTTGATTTAAGCGTTCTCTAGCTTCTGTATGCTTTTCAACTTGACCTCCTGATTCTAAAAAATCAATGTGTGCTTCTGCCAAAGGCCTTAGTTTTTGGCAGAGGCGAAGCATGTCCATAGAAACAGGTCTAAAATATATTCCCTGTTTCCAAAAATCAGGGAAGTCAGTATCATACAAATCTAATTGAACGGATGCCTCTAGAATATTTGTAGGTCCATCTGAAGTACCTGCACCATAAGAAACGGTAACATCCCAAGGAGCTGGTTGGACAATTAAATCAGCATGTTCCTCCTCAAAAGGTAGTCCAATAAAGTTTCCATTCTTAACTCCAACTCCGTTAGGATTGAAGGATTTTATTCGTTCTTCTTTTGTCATGTAGATCAGCTTGTATCACAATCATTAATAAGCCTAAATATGGAAATAAAAAACAAAATAGGATGGAAATTTTAGATTATATTTGCCGAAAATTTTAAAGCTTATAATTTACAACTAATGTCAAGAATAATAATTATAGGTGCAGGGGGTGTAGGTAGAGTAGTATCCTACAAATGTGCACAACATCCGGAGATCTTCTCTGAAATTATGTTAGCAAGTAGGACGCTTTCAAAATGTGAGCAAATTGCTGCCGATGTTCGTAAGGATACAGGGCATCAAAATTTCACAACGGCAAGGGTAGATGCTGATAATGTACCAGAATTAGTGCAGTTGTTTAATGAATACAAACCTAAGCTAGTTATTCATGTAGCATTACCTTATCAAGATTTGACTATAATGGATGCTTGTCTTGAGGCTGGTGTACATTATTTAGATACAGCTAATTATGAACCAATAGATGAGGCCAAGTTTGAATATTCTTGGCAATGGGCATATCAAGATAAATTTAAGGCAGCAGGATTAACCGCAGTTTTAGGTTGTGGATTTGATCCTGGGGTTACCAGTATATTTACTGCAAGAGCAGCTAAACACTTCTTTGATGAAATCCATTATTTAGATATAGTAGATTGTAATGCAGGGGATCACGGCCATCCATTTGCTACAAACTTTAATCCTGAGATTAATATTCGAGAAATCACACAAAAGGGAAAATATTATGAAAATGGGCAATGGATCGAAACAGAACCGCATGAATTTAGAAGAGAATTGTCCTATCCTAATATTGGAGAAAAAAGTTCTTATTTGATTTACCATGAGGAATTAGAATCTTTAGTTAAGAATTTTCCAACATTAAAACGCGCTAGATTCTGGATGACTTTTGGAGATCAATACTTAAATTACTTAAGGGTTATACAAGATATTGGTATGGCAAGTATTGAACCTGTGGATTATAATGGTCAAGAGGTAGTTCCATTGCAATTCCTCAAAGCAGTATTGCCAGACCCTGGATCACTTGGTACAAATTATTCTGGAGAAACTTCTATTGGCTGTCGTATTCGAGGAATAAAAGAGGGACAAGAACGCACTTACTATATTTGGAATAACTGTTCTCACCAAGCTGCTTATAATGAAACTGGGGCCCAGGGTGTGAGCTATACTACCGGGGTACCAGCCATGTTAGGTGCTATGATGTTACTCAAAGGGGAGTGGGCTGGCGCTGGCGTATTCAATGTAGAAGAATTCAATCCAGATCCTTTTTTAGACCTCTTAGGCGCATGTGGATTAGAGTGGCATGAAGAAGTTAATGGTGATATAGAATTTGACACCTCATTTTAACAGTACTATGGAGTTTTCAAACGATATACCATATGATAATTGTTTAAGTCCAGCATTTGTGTTGGACTTAAACCGCCTGAAAAAGAATTTGAACCTTATCAAAGGAGTTCAAGAGGTCGCTTCTATAGATATCATTATGGCTTTGAAAGCTTTTGCCAATTGGCATCTATTTCCATTCATTAAGGACTATGCATCAGGTGCAACAGCAAGTTCTTTAAACGAAGCTAAATTAATTAATGAATATATGGGTGTCAAAGCGCATGCTTATTTTGTAGCTTATCACCCAAAGGAATTTCAGGATGTATTAGCTTGTAGTTCTCATATAACATTTAACTCCATTAGTCAATATAATCGTTTCAAAGCTGAAATTGAGGCCCATCCTCATCCGATTTCAGTTGGTTTGAGGGTAAATCCTGAATATTCCGTTGTAGAAACGGATTTATACAATCCAGCTAGTCCTGCTTCAAGATTAGGAATGGTTGCCGCTAATATTACCGAATGGCCAGAAGGGATTGAGGGTTTACATTTTCATACACTTTGTGAATCCAGCTCTTACGATTTAGAAAAAACCTTACAGGCTGTAGAGGAAAAGTTTGGTCGATTTTTGCCCCAAATAAAATGGGTTAATATGGGAGGTGGTCATTTAATGACCAAGAATGACTATAGTTTAGAACATCTAATTGAAATAATTTCCAATTTCAAGGAAAAACATCAAGTTAAAGTAATACTTGAACCTGGTGCTGCTTTTGTTTGGCAAACAGGCGAGTTAGTTTCAGAGGTGTTGGACATTCACCAATCAGGAGCTGTTCAAACCTTAATATTAGATGTTTCCTTTACTGCTCATATGCCAGACACACTAGAAATGCCATACAGGCCTACTGTGCTAGGTCAAGTGCCTCTAGAAAATGCAACTTTCAAATATAGATTAGGGGGATTGTCTTGTCTATCTGGAGATTATTTAGATGAATATGGATTTAATCAGGA
This sequence comes from Mesoflavibacter profundi, assembly GCA_964225135.1. Classification (GTDB taxonomy): domain Bacteria; phylum Bacteroidota; class Bacteroidia; order Chitinophagales; family Saprospiraceae; genus AM-2324. Next base: position 6,827 of record CAXQNQ010000298.1, on the reverse strand, counting down.
GATTAAAATAGGGGACAAAATTGTATTTGCGGACATGATACACTATACTACTGTTAAATCCAATATGTTTAACGGAGTAGCTCATCCTAGCTTAGTTCAATGGGATGGAAGTCAGTTCCAATTATTGAGGTCTTACAATTATGAGGACTATAAAAAAAGGATGGGTTAAATGAATATCGAAGCATGCAAGTCCTTTCTTTCGAAGCGGTTAATCGAAAAGTATAGTACTCGAGAAACAGAAAACTTAACTCGGATCATACTAGAAGATGCTTTTGGCCTAGGGTCTAAAGAAGGCTTCCATGCTCCTACAACGAAGGAAATAGAAGGACTATTAGTTCAATTAGATAAGGGTATCCCTATTCAGTACATCGTAGGAAAATCTCATTTTTATGATTACATCCTTAAAGTAAATCCAGCAGTTTTAATTCCTAGACCAGAAACAGAAGAACTCGTTTATTATATTTTGGAGTATTATAAATCTACCCAGACAACCCCACAAGATATATTTGAAATTGGGACTGGTAGTGCTTGTATTACATTAGCTTTGGCTGATAAATTTCCTTCTTCTAAGATTATTTCAATAGATAAATCTATTGAAGCGCTCAGTGTAGCTAAAGAAAATTTAGATAATTATGGAATATCTAATGTAGCATTGAAAGAAGTAGATTTTTTAACTACTAACCAAGTAGAGTTAGTTTCCAAACCCTATGATTTAATTGTTTCTAATCCGCCTTATATTCCATTATCAGAAACCAAACAGGTAGGAGCATCCACCCAAAAGCATGAGCCTGAATTGGCGTTATACACATCAGATAATAAGGGAATAGAGTTTTATGCAGCTATTGCAAGCTTTGCTAGAAAAAATCTAAAACAAGGTGGAGTAGTCTTTTGTGAAATCAATGAATTTAGAAAATCGGAGACCATTGATTGTTTTAAGAAAGAAACTTTTGAGTATATAAATTGTATTAAAGATATGCAAGGTAAGGATAGGGTGTTACTAGCGAAACTTAGAAATACAAAATCCTAAATGGAAAAATGCTTATCTTTCATATTCTATGTAGCGATAGGAAAGGTAAATTAAAATTATGGTAAGAAAGCAGATAGAACTAAGTAGTAGGGATAAAAAGACTAAGAGCAAAGGTATTGAAACGCCTATGCATGACCATGCTTTTGATTTAAGTGATGAAGAGAAGATAGAGCAAATACGCACTCATTTTCAATCTATTATGGAAATATTAGGTCTCGATCTAGAAGATGATAGTCTCAAAGACACACCGAATCGAGTTGCTAAAATGTATGTTGAAGAAATATTCTGTGGACTAAATCCTAAAAATAAACCTACAGTTTCTGTATTTGATAATACCTACCAGTACGAGGATGTACTTATTGAAAAGGATATATTAGTTCAATCCTGTTGTGAGCATCACTTTTTGCCTTTTACTGGTAAAGCACATGTGGCTTACATTCCTACGGATAAGGTTGTAGGTTTATCAAAAATAAACCGCGTAGTGGATTATTATTCCAGGAGACCTCAAGTTCAAGAGAGACTTACTTTACAAATAGCAGATGAGCTCAAAAAAGTTTTGAAGACAGATGATGTAGCTGTTTACATTGAATCAAAACATATGTGCGTTGCTATGCGCGGTATCAAAGACGACTCTAGCACTACCATTACATCAACCTTTCATGGTAAGCTAAAAAAGAAGGAGTTCAAACAGCAATTCCTGCGTATGATTGGACAATAAAAATAGGCACCTAAGTGCCTACTTTATCCTTTCTTTTTGGTTTTACTAAATCCCATTCCTAAGAGTAATTCAAATATTTTATCCTTTAGATTACCTTGGACCATAATCAATCCATCTTTGACACTGCCTCCCACGCCACATTTTGACTTTAGTGTTTTGCCAAGGTCTTTCATATCATCAGAAGAGCCAATAAATCCTTCTACTAAAGTCACCTCTTTCCCTTTACGCATTTTTCTATCGATAGATACATAAAGTCTCTGATGCTCTGGCTCCAAAGCATCTTGCTCTTCTTGTTCATCAAAGGCGTAGTCATAGTCTGGGTTCGTACTATAAACCACACCAATCTTACGTTTAGATTTTTTACCCATTTTAATTTTTACCTGGTTGTTTAATATCGTATGCTTCTTCCTTTTTAGAATATTCAACCATTCTTCTTATATCTTCTAATAATTCCTCCACATCATATACAACACCATCTTTTATGGTGTAATCAATAATCCCAGCGCGATAAACCTCATTAGAATCACTTAATTTAACAGCTCCTGTTCCATAAAGGTATTTAAAATTACGCAGTGGATTTTCATCTATTACAATCAAATCCGCCATTTTCCCAACTTCCACTGATCCGATTTCATCTGACGCTCCAAGTGCTTCTGCACCATAAAGCGTAGCAGACCGAATGACTTCTAATGGATGAAACCCAGCTTCTCTTAGTAGTTCAAGCTCACGTATGTAAGCAAAACCGTACAATTGATAAATAAAACCAGAATCAGAACCAGTAGTAACCCTTCCTCCACGATTTTTATATTCGTTCACAAAGGTCATCCATAGACGGTAATTTTCCTTCCACATTAACTCTTCTTCTGTTCCCCAATCATGCCAGTAGGAACCATGAGACACTCTGGATGGCGCGTAAAATCTCCAAAGACTAGGCAAGGTGTATTCATCATGCCATTCTTGTCTTCTAGCCCGATGTAAATCTCTATTAGCCTCATAAATATTAAAGGTAGGATCCAAGGTGAAGTCCATGGCTAGCAAGCTATCCATAACCATATTCCAGTGAGTACTATACGGGGCTGCAGCTTGTTTCCACAATCTTCCAGCCTCTCTAAAACGATCTTGTTCATTATAGTAATTATAATCAGGCGGATAATTCTGAATCGTTTGTCCTTCAAACAGTGCTTCTGGTAGTCCATACCAATGCTCCATACTAGTTAATCCTGCATCGGCACTCTGAACTACATTCCATCTAGCAACATCTAATTGAGCATGATGGCATGCAGAGCGCAAGCCTAATGCCCGGTTTTTACGTAATGCCGCATCCATAATTTCAGGTGCTGCACCAAAAAACTTAATTCCATCGGCACCTTTTTTTGCATTTTCAATAACCCAAGCCTCAGCATCCTCAGGTGAATTGATACCTTCGTATTGACCTTGTCCAAACACCGTGTATGCAAATATTCTAGGAGCTGCAATTTCATTTTTTTCACTTCTTGATTTTTGATCAAGTACCCAATCTAATCCATTACCACAAGATGGATCCCGAATAGTGGTAATTCCATGTGCAAGCCATAATTTAAATACATATTCTGCGTCAGCCCCCTGTGCTCTTCCACCAATATGACCATGCATATCAACAAAGCCAGGAAGAACATACTTACCGGAAGCATCAATTTCTTTTCCTCCAGGTTTTAGGCTAGGCCTTCTAGAATCTTTAATTGGAACGCCTGGGTTACCAACCACTTTTATTTGTACAATTTTATTGTTTTCTATAACAATATCTACAGGACCGAATGGAGGAGAGCCTGTCCCATCAACTAGGGTAGCCCCTCTAACAATAAGTTGGTCAAAAGGTCCTTCACCACGAACTCTGTCTGGTGCTTTATCAACCTGTGCATTTAAAGCAAATGCAAAAACTAGCGTGATTAATGTAAATAGAAATCTCATGTTATTGCTTTTTTAAAGTAACATATTGTGTTGTATAAGGGAGATAGGATTTTACCGTAAATACTTGTCCCGCTTCCTCTGGCGTTGAACTCTCTTTAGCATTTTCTGTACGTACAGAGATAATTTCGTAATAGATCGTTTCTTCATCAATGCATTCTAATTTATAGGACAACAAAGACCCTGAAACCTCAAACATCGAATACAATCCCTGTCCAATGCGAGCATGATCAATCAGGAGTCCATTATTTTCATCCAAAACATATACATCAGGAATTAAATCATTTTGCATAAGTGTATATAGTTTTTCAACTTTTCCATATTTGGGACTGTCTATGACATTAAAGTAATTCCATTTATTACTTTCCTCTGTTTTGGAGAAAGTAAGCTCAACGATAGCAGAATCAACAATTCCAATGCCTAGGTAGTCTATATAAAGTGTACCTTTATATTCCCCTAAACAATCGTCCGGAAATGTAAAAGAATCTTGTCCATAAACGGTTTGGAAAACAGATGAGCATACTATAAAAAAGAAAAATAAGCTAACTGGATTGTACCTCATATTGTGGATATTAAATCGTTGGTGTTTTAATATACAACCTGCAAATTAGTTTTGAGCACTTTCTAGTAAAGAATCTAAATAATGAGAATACTCCTAATTGTAATAATACTTTTTGGGTCTATTAAGGGTTATACACAAAATGTATGGTATAATTTGCCGACCGATACATTAGGTTTTAATGCTTTCTTCCCTGAAAAGCCTATACATGTGAACCAAAAATTAGAAACTGAATTAGGAGATCTATTACAAGAAACATTTTACATCAGCAGAGATGAAGGTCCTGTTTATGTCTATCAAATTAACTTCCTAGAATATCCTGAAGGAACTATTCACTCAGACTCCACTGATTTGTTGGATGAATTCTACCAAGAAACTATTTGGGCAGCCATGGAGCAATTCCAAGGAGTCCTCGTTTATGATAATGAAATCTCATTGAAAGGATTTCCTGGAAGGCTTTATAGAATTGATTATAATGATGAAAAGCTAACCCTAAAAGTGCATTGTTTCGTTGTTCGAAATAGATATTATTCTGTGCAGGTTATACACAATAAAGGCGTAAAGAGTAATGCTGTTGAGCGATTTTTCAACGCATTTGATATTGTGCCAATTAAATTATAATACCGTATTTATTTTTAGCCTTGTGCTGCTCAAATGGATCATAAGCTTTATCCTCCATACTTATGCAAAGCATTTCATTACACCAATATCTATCAGAATAATCACTGGTAATAGGTGCAATTTTCTTAATGGCAAGCTCTAATTCCTCATGCAGATTATTTAGCCCAACTAAGTTGAGCATAAAGCTGAGTGTTTTAACTTCATTCATATATTGGCGAACATCACTGGTGTCTATTGTGGACATCAATAAGGTCTCTTTACTTAGAAATAATTGCTTAGAGATTAATTCAATGGGAAGGGCATGAGTAACCTTTGATAAAGACTCATCGGTTAAAAAGGAAATCACAGTACCAGGATTGAAGCTTTGCATTTGAACTGCATCCTTTTTAAAAATAAATTGAGACTTAAAGTATTGGTAAGATGGTAAATGTGTTGCTTTGCTAAGTACATCCTTAATAATATTGACTTGACTATTGTCTTCTACTAAGAAGGTTAGCATTTTATACACTTGATTAGATACCAATCTACAAATCGAATCGAATAAATTAATTGAAAATGGTTGCGCCTCCCTCACTTGAAATAAAGGAAAATAGGATGGATTTCGATTTGTTGTTTCATATAGACATATAGGACAATCAAAAGTAGTACCCAAACTATTTCGCTCCTCTGCAGGAAAAAATGCTAAATCACCTAATTGCGATAAATCCTCATTATTTAAGTTGGAAATTGGTATATATTCAACCGAATTAGAAGATAAATTATTAGTTGAACAAAGGTGTAGTATTAATTCCTCTATAGCTACACTTATGTTTTTTTTGTTGTCTTTATATAGGATATTTAATGCCTTATCCATATCATACAGATTATACGCTTAATAATTTTCACTCTCATTTGTTGAAAGTAAATCCATGTATTTTAATAAATATTAACTGTATTTGTAATATTTCAAAATATATAACCATTTAATTATCAATTCATGAAATATTATTGCGCAAAAGTAGCCTTGCTGACTATTTTTATTTGTATTTCGTTCAATAATATATTTGCTCAAGTATATGGATATATAGTTGATGAGCAAGGAGAAGCTTTATCCTTTGCTACTGTGTTAGTCAAAGGAACAACAAAGGGAACCAGCGCAAATATAGATGGCTACTACGAATTAGATTTGAAGACCGATACTCCTATAGACTTGATTTATTCCTATGTAGGTTTTAATTCAAAAATAATATCAATTCGGCTTGAAAAATCTAAGCTCAATCAAAATATACAGCTTGAATCTGCTGCTATTAATATTCAAGAATTTGTGCTTGATGGAAATGCTAAAGATCCAGCATATGCCATAATCAAAAAGGTACAAGAAAAACGAAAATATTTCCTGGATGCTGTTCCTGCCTATCAGTGTAGTGCATATGTAAAAGGATTAATAGAAGTTGATTCTGTACCAGAAAAACTATTGGGTATACCCATTGATGGGGTATTTGAAGATAATAGAGACAAAACCTTGTATTTATCCGAGACAGAATCGACTCTTATTGCAGAAAAAGGCCAACCATTCAAAGAGCTTATCAACGCTTCTGTTGTTAGCGGCGATGACCAAGGTGTAAGTTTTAATTCAGCAGCTGAAATGGATTTTAACATATTCAAGAACACCTTTGAGTTAGGTAAAGATATTATTTCACCACTTGCCTCAAACGCCCTGCTTTTTTATAGATATAAACTTAACCGAAGCTATTTTGATGAATTCAATCGCAAAATATATGAGATTCAAGTCATTCCCAAAGGAGCTGAAACTCCTTGTTATTCTGGTAAGCTATTCATTTTAGATGAATCCTGGGCTTTACATTCATCTGAATTAGGCATAAATGGAAGTAGATCTTTCGAGGAATTATTAGACACCTTAGTTATACAGCAACAATATATCCCAATTGAAGGATCAGATTTTATGTGGCCATTTAAGA
>CAXQNQ010000297.1:0-4255 GCA_964225135.1 Mesoflavibacter profundi | reverse complement strand
ATTTGTTGAGGATAGAAACCATCTGAAACCGCCAAAGTAACTAGATACTGTGCCAAAACATCAAAGGATAATTCATAAGGCGCTCGATCTTCAACGATACCCCGTTCTACAGCAGTTCGTATAGCCTTTGCCTCTAATAATTCTAAAGAATAAGTGGGAACAAAGTAGATGCGGCTCTTTTTGCCAGGAGCATGACCAGACCGACCAGCACGTTGCAAAAACCGAGCTACTCCTTTCGGACTACCAATCTGAATAATAGACTCCACCGGAGCAAAATCAACCCCTAAATCTAAGCTAGAGGTGCAGACTACCACCTGCAGTTTTTCATCTCGTATCGCCTGTTCTACCCATAAACGCATCTTTTTTTCAATACTACCATGATGCATAGCAATACCACCTGCAAATTCAGGAAAATGCTCCAATAGCGCTTGAAACCAGGCCTCACATTGCCCTCTAGTATTCGTAAAAACCAAGGTTGTTACAGACTGCTTAATCACTCGGGCAACTTGATCAATTTGATGCAGACCCAAGTGCCCGCGCCAAGGAAAGGATTCCATGGAATCTGGAGTTAGGCATTTTATATCAATCTGCTTTTTCTTGTTGGAGCGTATAAGCACGGCTTGATCTGCAACACCTGCACGATTACCTAATAGTACCTGCATACCCTGTTCTAGATTACCAATCGTCGCTGAAATCCCCCATACTCGTATATCTTTGGCGACTGTCAATAATCTAGAAGTGGCTAACTCCACTTGAACACCACGTTTACTCCCTAATAATTCATGCCACTCGTCTACCACTAAAGCTTTCAGTCCTTTCATTTTTTGCTGGTAATCCTTAGATGCTAAAAGCAAGTGTAGGGATTCTGGTGTGGTTATGAGTAGATTGGGAAAATTCCGTCTTTGCTTAGCACGCTCATTGGTACTCGTGTCACCATTCCGAACTCCTACCGTAAGATCTAGCCCTAATCCATCTGCGAAGCGCTCTGATGCAATCTTTATTTCATTAGACAAAGACTTAAGCGGTGTGATCCAAATGGCTTTAAGCCCCTTGATTGGAGCCCCTTTTGCCTCCATCATCAATTGCAAAACAATGGGCACCCACAAAGCCAAAGTTTTACCGCTACCAGTTGGTGCATTCAACAACCCATGCTTACCTTGCAAATAGGCGGTCCAAGCTTGCTTCTGAAAAGGAGCAGGTTTCCATCCTTGGTCCTCAAACCAATTAGAAGCTACTTGTATGGCTTCCTTCCTATTCATTAGGGAATCATTTTTTTAAGATCATCTAATGAATTAGCTTCCTGAATGGTTTTATCAGTACGCCACCGCAAAATCCGAGGAAATCGGGTAGCTACGCCACTTTTATGTCTAGAAGAAAGGGCTAAACCTTCAAAACCAATTTCAAATACCAATTTTGGTACTACGCTTCGAACTGGACCAAAGCGTTCTATAGTATTATCCTTTATATACTTATCAACCTGTTTAAATTCTGCATCCGTCAAGCCCGAATAAGCCTTGGCAAAGGTGACTAAAATACGTTCTCCCGCATCATTCTCCGTCCACAAACCAAAGGTATAATCCGTGAATAAATTAGATCTTCTACCGTGTCCACGCATGGCATAAGTCAATACGGCATCAATACTCAATGGATCTAATTTCCATTTCCACCAATCCCCTTTTTTCCTACCTACTCTATAAGGTGCGTCCTTTCGCTTCAACATGAGTCCCTCACTTTTCACCAATCGAGCTTGTGCTCTTGCATCAGCCAATGTAGCCCATTGCTCAAATGGCAAAGAAGCTGATATACTTAAAACATCCTCAGCCTGTCCTTTCAAGGTTACCTCCAAATAAGTTCTTCGCTGTTCAAATGCCAGATGCCTAATATCCTTACCTTGATACTCTAACAAATCATAAGCTCTAAGCATTACTGGAACTTGTTTCAATATATTTTTACTAACTGTCCGTCTTCCGATTCGCTTTTGCAAATCATTAAAGGATCCAATCTCACCCACTATCCAGGGTAATAATTCCCCATCTAAAACGGTACCATCAGGTAAAGTATCTTTTAATATCTCGAATTCTGGATAGCGATCAGTTACCAATTCTTCTCCCCTCGTCCAAAGAAAAATTTGTCCATTCCGTTTGATCAATTGAGCTCGAATCCCATCCCATTTGTACTCTGCAGACCAGTCCGCTGCTGCACCCAAATCCTCTAATGAATCCTCTAATGCATAGGCCAAATAAAAAGGGTATGGTTTTGAATCAGTATCCCCAACTTTCTCCGCCAAAACCAAGTCTTGAAATCTAATGGTTGCAGGATCCCAGTTCCCCATCAACTTATAAGCCAATACATCCTCATCTAATTCCGTTGCTTTAGCTAAAGCCTTAGTCATTAATTTTTGACTTACTCCAATTCGGAAACCACCTGTCAATAATTTAGTAAACACAAAGCGTTCATAATATGGCAACCCACTCCAATGTTTCTGTAAGTAGGCTTTTTTAACTTCATCTTCTTGCTTTTTTAACCAAATAATATCTTCTAAATAGGCGGTTAAACTTTTGGCTTCTAGGACCTCCTGAAGCTGAGGAACAACTAGGGCAATAGTTTCCGCTAAGTCACCGACGATATGGTAACTATCCTCAAATAACCATAAATCAATTTTAGCCAATTCAGCAGCATAGGTTCTTAATAGTGTAGTATTTACTGGTCTGGAAGGCCGTCGATGGGACAACAATGCAATGGTCCATACTTTATCCTGATCGGCTGCAGATTGAAAGTAATCCGCTAAAGCTTGAACCTTAACCGTGGTTTTATTGGTCGTGTCTAGACGTTTAATTAATCTGGCGAAATCCTTCATACCTCCTCCTTTTCTGTTTCTAAGACTTCTCCTTCAAATTGTGTTTTTTCTGTTCGGGCATCTAATCCAATCGATCTCAAATATTTAGAGAAAATGTCAGTATATCCATGGGTACATATCACTTTTTCCGCTCCACTGGATTCAATCGCTTGAAGTAAACCTTGCCAATCACAATGGTCTGATAATACAAATCCTCTATCCATAGCTCTTCTACGGCGAGCACCTCTGAATGCCATCCAACCGCTTGCGGCTGCTGTTTCATAAGGAACCATCTTTCTAATCCAGGGAGAGCCATGCGCGCTAGGTGGAGCTATAACGATCTGACCGAGTAGGTCTTTTTTCTGGGTTTCTCTCGTAATGAGTTCCGTTGCTGGAAAGTCCTGAATAATCCGGAGCACCTCAGTCATTTTCTCTATAGCACCATGGGTATAAATCTTACCCAAATCCGTATTCAAATGCTTCAAAATGCGTTGGGCTTTCCCTAGTGAGTAGGCAAAAATTATAGAGGTCTTTCCCTCGGCAGCATTATCAGCCCACCAAGTATTAATATCCTCCATTACTTCTACCTGAGGTCTCCAATTAAAAGCAGGTAAGCCAAAGGTGCATTCTGTAATCATGGCATGGCATGGAATTGATTCATAAGCCTGACATACACCATCATCTTGAAGCTTATAATCTCCTGTAAATACCCAAACTTCCCCTTTGTATTCCACTCTTACTTGAGAAGAACCTATCACATGCCCAGCTGGATGCAAGGAAAAAACCACGCCATTAACTGAAACTTGCTCGCCCCAATTAATCCCTTTCACATTGATTTTTCCTAATCGATGTTTAATAATGGGTACATTATTATGATGGGTCAGATAGTGTTTGTGTCCATATCTAGCATGATCTGAATGACCATGAGTAATGATACATTTATCTACTGGTCTCCAAGCGTCAATATAGATATCAGCTATTGGACAATAGATTCCTTTATCGTTGAAGACCAGTAAAGGTGATTCCCGATTAAAACTATCTGTTGAAGGGAGCGAATGATTTCCAGTACTAGACATGAAGTAAAGCCATTTCAAAAAGAACAATTGACCTACTGCATTGTTCACCTCTATTCACTGACTTAAAGAACTACAATCAAGAAAGGCTTAATTAACTTCCTGTTGAATATCAGCATGAAGTGCTTTTGCTGCCGCTCTTCCTTCTGAAATTGCCCAAACAACAAGTGATTGACCCCGACGAACATCTCCAGCCGCATAAACATTATCAACTGAAGTTTTAAAATGGTCTGTTTCAACATTACCCTTTTCATCTAATGCTACTCCAAGTTGACTGAGTAAGCCTTCTTTCTGAGGATGTACGAATCCAATAGCGAGAAAAACGTGATCACAAAGTAGTGTTCTA
>CAXQNQ010000296.1:0-13153 GCA_964225135.1 Mesoflavibacter profundi | reverse complement strand
AATAGAAATACATGGCGATTGGGGTGTCCAGGTTCGTGAGGTGCGTGCAGGTGAGAGCTATGGAATCCACAACGATTTCCAACAGGTATTTGGAATTGGTCAGTCTGAAAGTATTGATTCTTTAGTTGTTAAATGGCCTTCCGGCATTATCACTATACTTCAAGAAGTGGAGGCTAATCAAACTTTAAATCTTCTAGAACAAGATTGTGAACCACTGCAGGTCACTTTGAGCACCTCTAGTGCAGACCTTACTTTATGTCCTGGAGAATCGATGACTATTGAAGCGAATGAATTATTCGACTCCTATACCTGGAACAATGGAGAGACTACTCCATCTATTACTGTAACAGAAGCAGGTATATACTATGTTCAAGTGGAGGATGATAATAACTGTATAGGAATTTCATCATCCATCCTAGTTGAAAGTCCAGAGCCGCTGTCACCAATAATAACAACGGAGGGCGCTGCGAGTGTTTGTATAGGCACAGATGTTGAATTGACCTATTCAAATCCAACAGAAAACTTCCAATGGTCTAATGGTCAAGTGGAGGAAATTATCTCTGTAAACCTTTCTGGTTCATATTATCTAACGGCTATCAATGAGTGTGATGAGGCATTCAATTCCAATACTATAGATATTGAGTTCATTGAAGTGGAACCCCCGGTAGTGGATAATGATACTATTAATACCTCGGGTCCATATACTTTTGAATCCAATACTGCCAATACAAATTGGTATGATGCTAATCCCCCAACAGGTGCTCCGCTATTCACCGGACAGGTTTATGTAACAGATGATTTTACTGCGAACCAAACGTTCTTTGCAGAGCAGTTTATTGACCAATCTGTCAACCTGATAGGGGGCGAAAATGAACACAATGGGACTAATCTTTATTCAGGTGGTCAATACAATGGTATTCTATATTTCGATTGTTATGAGTCATTTACCCTAAACAGTGTGGAAGTATATGCAGATCAAATAGGACCTAGACGTATTCAATTAAAGGATGTTAATAATAATGTTTTAGATGAATATCAGGTAACTATTATGCAAGCTGGTTGGACTACTGTTCCACTTAATTTTATGGTAGAACCTGGTAACAATTACCAATTGACTACAGACCAAGATTTCAATAATAATAATTTTGGAGACAACTCTCCTTTCTTCATTAGAAGTAATCAGGGAGTCAGCTATCCATATGAAATAGGAGATGTTGCAGTCATCACCACCTCAAATTATGGGGATCCTTACTATTACTATTTCTACAATTGGAATGTATCCTCGGGTAGTGAACCTTGTTACTCCGAATTAGTAGAGGTACAAGGCGTTTATAATCCAAATAGTAATATTCAAAACCTAGATCCATCGGTTGAACTTACTATTTATCCTAATCCAGTCGTGGATGAGATTCGACTAGAGGGTATTGTTTTAGAAGACTTCGATCACGGCCATATTATTGATGTGCTTGGGCATCGAATCTCCATACAATCTATGATGGGGAATACCATTGAAGTCCATTCATTGAGTGCTGGGATGTATCAAGTTGAATTAATGCAGGGCAATTTGAAGTTTACTGGTAAGTTCATCAAACAATAAATAAAAAAGAGGAGCTTACTTGCTCCTCTTTTTTATTTAAATATCTTTTTGGTTCCTTTTCTTCCGTCTTCGGTTTCAAAACCAATAAATAATAAGCCATCAGTAGATTTAGGCAAGTCAATATATGTAGCCGTTTGGTTCAAGATAGGAATTAATTGACCCCAAGCATTATACACCCAAATGTACTTAAGCTTTTCATCTGTTGAAAAATAAATTCGACCATCTTCACCTACCGGATTTGGATAAACCAAAATATCGAAAGGTTTCGGTGCATGTTTTACCCCATTAATAACATCAACAAGAAGCGTGTCTGATTCCATACTTGCAACAAGGATAGGAGTTAAATCTGAAGCATCGTACATGGATTTGAAATGTTGTATTTCAGGGATTTCATCATCCTCAAATAAAGGATTAACCCATCTTGGCGAAACAGACTGATAATGCATTTTAGCAGATGCTTGAACATTCCCTAGATAGGTCCCCAATTTAATCCGATACTTAACTACATCTGAACCCGATCCTTCTACCCCATTTTCATCAAAATTAAAATCTGGATCTAAATTAGCCATTCCAAAAATGGCTACCGTATCATAAACATTATGTTGCACTTGGAAGCCAAGAGGTGGAAGTCTATTATCTTTTAATGTTTGATATCCTCGTTCTAATATGGTCGTGAACTCCCCATTAATATCTGCAGGAACTACCTCATAAACTTGCACTTGTTCTTCTGTACTAATGGCTTGATGATGCGGTTCAAATGAAGGGTCATAATGAGTCAGTTCATATTCATCATTAAATGCACCCGAATGGAATAAAGTATCACCAGTTTGTGTATCTGTTAGTACAAATTCTACAAAAGCCCGGCGAGAGGGAAATCCAGAAGGGAATTTATGCCCTACTTTATTTTCAATGATAACTTCAAACTCCAAAGTATCCTCAACATTTCCAATATACTCTACTGTTAAATCAATAGATTTTTGCTGAAGTAATTCTAATGTATTTGAAATGGTTTTATCATAGTTTTCATCTGATGCAGTTATGCCTAAGGTATCCTTGTATGTTTTCATCATTTCAAGCATATGTACATTTCCTCCAACTAAAGTATGTTGACTAAAGCCAGCTCTAGGGTCTAAAAAGATATAATTAGCAGATACAACAACAGGTTCTTCTAATTCTGGCAAATGACAGGATTGGCAACTTTGGCCTGTTAAATTATAAGATGAATTTAACCATTCGTGATAAGTAGTTTGCTCAAAATAATAGTGTCCAGTCAATTCACCTTCAGCATCTAATGACTCAATAATCAGTGTATGACAAGATGCGCAGAGCGCTGAATTACTTACATGTTCACTATACAATGGTTCGAATCCAACAAAAGACTGCATAGGGGCAGCAAAAGGCATCTCAAAAGGTCCATAGACTACCCTATTTGTATCTATATTCAGTTGTCCGCCTAGTAATGACCCTAGACCTTCTTCTGCAATCATATGACAAGCCCCACAGGATACACCCATTTGACCTATGGTATCTTGCATTAAATCCTCCATCCCATAATGAGCAGCGCCTCTAAGTATAGCAGTATAATGACCCATAGGAGCATGACAAGACGTACAGGTAGTCTCAATATTATCTTTGTGTTCAGGATGAAGATACGTTTCATGTGCTACTTTTGCCTTCCAATAAGGATCTTTAGCCGAATTGGCCATCATGGTTGCCTCCCAGTCTGTTTGAAAACTTACATCCTCTCCATTAGCATTCACCATTGCTAAACCATTTGGATCAAAACTATGGCAACCAAAACAGGCAGAGGATGGCGGAAAGATGAGGTTTGAATCGACTGGCGGCATGATGAGCGATTCATCCATATGTTCTAAACGAATACATAGTTCACCTGAAATATCAGTAGAGAACAAAGCTTGTTCATCAGAGATAAAAGAAAGTGAGAATCCTCCAATCACTAAAATACTTAGGACTATGTATTTCAACATGTTTAAAATCTTAGGCTAGTTCCAATCCAGAATCGCAAAAAGGTCAAATCTTGATCTTTTACAATAAAGGCACTTTGAGATAATTCAAATTTAAATTTCGCATCCTGATAATTGAATCCAGTAAATACTTGAACATTTGATTTTTCCACACTAAACCAATCATAGTAGACCCATAGCCCACCATAAAGTCCCCCACTTGCCTCTAGCATATTAAGAAAGAAATCATTTTCAAGGCTATTATTAAAATTTGCACTGGTGTACCCATACCCACCGTCTAATCTAATAGATAATGGCTTTCTAGGCATAGGTCGATAAGTTGCAGATCCAGCAACAGTAACTATATATTTTTTCTCTGTAGGATCATAAGAAAATAAAGAGGCAGAAAGTCCAAGGGATCCCTTTTTGGAATGGATTACATCTAAGTTCCCTTTTAGAAAACTAGCTATGGTTAATCTTCCATTAGCACTTGGATAAACTCCAAAACCCAAAGAAACATCTTTTGGGATTTTAGACTTTATGGTTTTGAGTTTAGGAAATTCATAATCCGGCTCCTCATAAGCATACTTGTCGACATCAGAATCTGATCCGCTATTTGCAGGCTTTAATTTGGAGTACTCATTATATATATTTTTAAACTGCACATACTCTACACCCTGTGTGGATACTACTTGCTGTTGATTTTGAGTCCCATCTAAGCTATAGTAAATCAAATTCGAGCCTAAAGAATCAATCTTGCAAATCAATTAATCTCCATTCTTCCAAACAATCTTTTCCTGGCTAAATCCAATAGCAGCAGTAAAAGATAAAATCAAAGTAAGCAATAGCCTTTCCAATCTCATATAATGATATTTTACTTGAATATAAAAATAATAACATGCAATAAATTATCTTTTAACTGAATTCATATAAATAGTAAAAAAACATCATACTCCATGCTCAAAAAGCTTTTCATTTTAATCTGTTTTCCAATACCTATTTTTAGCCAGAATCTGTTTAAACATGGAGACTTTGAACAAGGAGATATACAATCATCTATTCTACCAAAGGGCTGGTATAGTTGTGGACATAGTGGCTATACACCACCTTCTATTCATGTAACAGACACCCTTACTATTTTTGGAGTAACACAAAAAGCATACCGTGGCACTCGGTATATTTCCATGGTAACTAGAGCTGACCAAAGTGTTGAATGCATAGGACAATTCTTAGAAACGCCATTAAGTACAGGTTCTTCTTATCAAATAGATATTGCGCTAAGCATTTCACAAATATTCAACAGCAGAATCACTTTAGATTCAAATGAAGAGGTTTCCTTTGATATCCCAGCAGATTTAGAAGTTTACGGATTAAGCCGGGCGGGAGAAGATATATTAATTGGTGTTTTTACAGATATATCTAATGTTAATTGGCAGATCTATTCTATTACTTTTTCACCAAAGAAAATAATCCATGCTATTGAATTCAGAACCTTTTATAGATTTGATCAAATTCTTCCATACAATGGGCACATCCTTTTGGATGCAATTGATTTAAAAGAAATTACAGATTAATAGACTTATATACAAAAGCAGGAGGAATATTAAACAAGCAATAATCTAATTGCATATTACCAAAGCTAGCTTTCACTTGTCCGTAATCCAATAAAGAATATTGAAATTGCCTGAATTGTCCAGCAGGTTTTAGAATGGCTTTTACCTTAGATAGTAATTGTGTCTTTTTTGCCGTGTCAAAATTAGCAATCGGCAAACATGAAATTACGGCATCCACACTTTGCTTACCAATAGTTTGATTTTGAGAAATACATTCGTTTAAGACCTCTAGTCTATTATCATCAATAGAACGAAGATGATTTACAAACTCAGGATGGATTTCAACTGTACTTACCTTAGAATCCGGTGAAATGGCATTTAAAATGGATTTAGTCACTGCACCATTACCGCCTCCAAGTTCAACTATATGAACAGGCCTAGAGAAGTCAATACCCTTCAACAATTTCTTGGACAAATAGGGAGAACTCTCCACTAAGGATCCTATTTGTCTTAAATTTTTAAGCGCCTCTCTTGTTAAATTTGGTCTTGCCTTATTCATAGTGTTCAGTAGGATATGCTATCAATATATAAAAATTAACTGCTATGTGCTTGTTGTTCGTCTAAAAACTGCATAATTGGCATATCATATAGCCAAGAATTCTTGTTATCGCGTCGTTCTACAAAATGTACATAGGAAATATAATCCTGTACAACATTAATCTTATCTGAAGGTGTTACAACTAGCAATTGTAGTTTGAGCTGCTTACACAGGTTCATCAGATATCTTGCTTTTTCATCATCTTGATTACTAAAGGATTCATCTATTGCAATAAATCGGAAGGATTTGGTTTGCATACCATCGGTAGTCAATCCAAACTGATAGGAAATGGCAGATCCAAGAATAGTATAGGTCAATTGGGCTTTTTCCCCTCCGGACAACTTACCCATATTTTCATAAGACTTCATCTTTTCGCCAGAATCCTGATAAAATTCTTCTGCGAAGAATTTATACCAGGTACGCACATCCATGACCTCTTTCCGCCACTTTTCATCTGCATCAAGCTGATCAATTAAAGGGATAATATTATTATCAAAATGACTCTTTTTCTCCTCAAGAGAGCTATCAAAATCTATAGCATTTGGCATAGCTTTTTCCAAGAATGTTCTAAAAGTTCTTTGATTGTGATAGGTGCTTTTTTGAGCAACTAATTGGATATATGTTCTAGGTACATTCTTATAATCAATATTGACCAATGCAGCATTTAAAGCTTGAATATTTTCCTCAATCTTAGACTTCCAGTTATCAAAGAAGTGTTTAAATTCACCCACACGACCTAAAAGTGTATCCGTCAAATAATGATCAAACTTTTGTTCGTATTTAGGCAGGTTGTCTTGTTCTAATCCTTCTAGCAAATGAATATAAGACTCGACATGTTCCACTTCATCTGGCAAATGAAATACCTCAGACCTCCAATCTTTAAATCGCTTGGTCAACTGTTCAGAAGGATTTTTGAACTTAATCATCCGTTTTTGCAGAGCCTCTCTTAAGCTAGCACCACTTTTATATAATTCAGCTAACTCCTGCTCCTTGGATCTAATGAAATTTGTTCTTTTTTGTTGAAATTCTTCCACGGTGAAGCTATTCCAATCTGGATATCGATGCTCAAAATCTCCTGCATCAAAATCTGCCAGATCGATATTTTCTTTTAATGCAGCTTTTTCTTCTTTGAGTTCGGCTAACATTTTTTGAATATTTTCGATATAGGCCTCTTTTTTCCAATGGGCCTTTTTCAATCCTTCCTGTTCCGTTTGAAGAGATTGAGCGGTAATTTTCACCTGATTAAATTCCGCTTGTAAGATTTGAATTTGATTATCATCACTTTGAAGCAAAGCATGCCTTTGGGTAAGCTTATTCATCTCTTCTTGAGGAAGCTCAAAATTGATGGTTTGAAAATCAGCGAAATAGTCCATTAATTCTTTTGAAGCGGACATACGCTGATTAAGTGTATTCAATTCTGTGCGAGTCTGAATTAAAGCTTGACTTGTCTTTTCCAGGGATTTATCGTAAGCTATTAAATTCTTTTTAAGTTTATTTCGCTTTTCAATAGTATCCCAGCCTAGAATAAAATCTTGCTTGCGGCCTTTAATTCTATCATCTTTTTCATGCCTTTGACCGCCAGACTTTAACAGTCCTTCTTGAGTGATAGCCTTATCATATTTTTCTAAGGCTTTGGGGTTTTCTACACATTGATAATTAAAGTGTGTCGCTATTCGATGCTCAACCCATTGAGCAAGCGGATGAGTCTCAAGATAGTTTAATTTTCCAGCTATTTGCTCTGGACTACGATTCCTTAATCCTTCAATTGGCACGGTATCATCCACTTTGTAATAAACTAATTTTCCTTTCAGATCAGTTTGATTAACATATTCATTGACCTTAGTATACATTTTAGCAGGAACCACTATAGATAATGCGAAACTTCGCAACACTTTTTCTATAGCATATTCCCAAACCTTATCATTAGATTTTACTTGTATCAGTTCTCCAACAAAAGGTAGGCTGTTCTTTTTAATCTTTAGATCTGAACAGATTTGCTCCCTAATCCTTCTTACAAAATTTGGAATTTTGGTAGGGTGTTTTAGCAAATATTCATATTCATATTCTTCTTTATTCCTTTCTTCTAGCGTAATAGTTTTTTCTTTTTCTAATTGATATAGTGCTCTATTCTTTGACTCCATTAATTGTTCGAAAGAGGCTTTTTGATTACTTGCTTCTTTCAAGCAATTTTCAAAGAATTTTATATCCAACTGGGGTTCATATCCAATGATTTGAAGTAATTCAGCATAATGCTCATAATTCCTTTTACGAGTATTCAGTTCTTGTTGTTGTTCGGCAATTTTTCTTTCAAGTTCTTTTAACTCGCGCCCTACATCATTATTCTTGATTTGTACAGCCAAATCTGATGCATGCTCATGAAGTTCATTTAACTTTTGGTCCAGATTTACAATTTTATCTGTTAGTCCTCGAAGGTTCTTTAGTTCAATTTTCTCCGATTGCTTAAATAATTCAAGGCCTTTTTGTAAGAAAAATATCTGAGCAGCTTTTTTATCAGTAGACAACTGTTCAGATTGCTCAATCAAGGATTGATACTTCAATCCATCTTCCCGGATAGGTAAAAGTTGTTCGATTTGTTCTTTGCTCTTTGCAATATTAGTTTTGGTCTGCAGTAAGGTATTGAAACTTTCCTTTAACAAAAGCCATTCTTTTTCTGTATCCTGAGGTTCGAGCATATTTACTCGAATAAATTCATCAAGATCACCTAAGACTTTTATCCCTACGGTTTGATTAAAAAGGTTCAAGGCTTTCGCGGATCTCATACCGAATAAAAGAATCATTCTATCAGCATATTTGGATGGAGAATCATTAAATAATTCAATATTCCGCTTTGTAGGGGTATTGTAGATTTTCTCTAGCCTTTTCTTCCAATTACCCAGTGCATCAAATGGCTGAAAGTCTTTTTCAATAGATAATGGTTTGTGTGAAATTCCAAAAACTCTTTTGAGGCTTCGCTGGGCAAACCAACGACACTGAAATAAAGTAACCTGTGCCCCTTCCTCATTTTTAAAACTAGCTAGGATAACCGAATATGCTTGTTCATCTCTCAGTTTTTGAGCAACTGTCTCACTGCTCCCTTCTTTTTGAATGTCCCCATAATATCCAAGTACGTATGATTCTTCGGTACGGTCCCCTTTTTTCTCTACCCCTGAAGATTGATTGTAAAACCGATCTTTTTTTAGAGGAACCAGAAGAGTTAGAAGCGCGTCCACAAAAGTGGTTTTACCAGAACCATTTGCCCCTGTAAGTAATGAATTATTGGTTTGAGGTGAAACTCTAAATACTTTTTGATCAAAGGTTCCCCAATTATAAATTTCCATGTAATCCAGTCTGAAACCAGACTCTTCTGGACTAGTACTAAACAGACTCCACATATTGCTGCATTTTTTCCTTTAAATCCAATAGCTCTTCCACTGTAACTCTCGCCTTAATGATTGGCTTAACTACATAAATTCGCTCTGCATGATTATTCCCTTCCTCCTGAATCTTGAGGTAACCCAACTCGAGCGTTTTATTGATGTATTTGTCCAAATCTTTTTGAAACTTCACCCGATTAAACCCTTCGGAAAAGAACATCTCCGCTTGCTCCTTTAACTCTAAATGAGATACATAGCATTGGTCAGCCATGATGTTTGTAGGATTCATTTCGAATGTCTCATAAATTTCTCTGAGTAACACACAGACTAAAGAAACCTCAAAACTCAATTGGCGGCGTGCAAGTAGGTTGACTGTATTTCCATCATCGTCTATTTCCAATTGCCTAATGAAAGCATATCCATCTTTAGCATTGAATATTAATTCCAATCCAATTTTATACAAATATTGATAGATCTCCTGTTGATATTCCTCCACATCCTTCCATAATGAATCAGAAGGGCTAAGGTCATGCTTGAGCAGTGCTATTACTGCTCTAGCATATGGTTCTATGTTGTTATGAATCTCACTCATGATAAAAAACTATTTTGGGTAGTTCAATGCACTTAGCACTACCATCATCAAATGGAATACGAACTCTTTCATTTTCGTAGACCTGATGCCTAAAGAATTTTAAGTTATTGAGGTATGCAATTACTTCAGCTAGACCTAATTCAACTCCCCCATGGGACTCAATAAGCTTAGACAAACTCAATTCCTTGTGTTGCTTCAATGTGGAAGTCATAGTATTTCTGAGCTTGGAGTAGTTAATATTTTTCTTATTGAGAATATTTAATAATTGTTCAGATTGTAGGACATCGCCTCCAGCCTCTTCAATTTTAATTTGATATTGTTCAATGACTTGGTGCACTAAATTTAATGGGCGCTCTAGGGACAGATTGAAATAAGGTCTTTCCATGTATTGAATGCCAGGTGCATGCACCGCTTCAAATGTATTGTTGACCGCTAAGGCTTTGATTTCTCCTAATAAGTTTCTGAAGGCCTTGTTGTTGGGTTTCTCTTTTTCAACAATAATTCGACCTAATTTTTCAGCCATTTTATCATTTGCCGCAAATACATCTTTCCCTGCCCGGTATAAGTATCGACTCATTTTTCGTAAAAAGAAATCAGAATAAGCTATTTCTTTTTGACTGAGTTTATCATACAGTTTTGAAACTAATTCTTCCCATATTTCTTGGGAGGAGTTTTGTAATAA
The DNA here is from genome assembly GCA_964225135.1 of Mesoflavibacter profundi. Lineage (GTDB taxonomy): Bacteria > Bacteroidota > Bacteroidia > Chitinophagales > Saprospiraceae > AM-2324. The sequence goes on along the minus strand of CAXQNQ010000296.1, from coordinate 2,793 downwards.
ATAAGCATAGAAGGTGTAAAAACTTTTTCCTTGATCAGAATGCTTCAATTCTTCCAATGCATCGAATGTATAAGAAAGGATAGATGATTTATCAATATCTTGATCGGCATATTTCCGGTAAATTGATCGAGTAATATCTTTGAAATTATTTTCGACTTGTTTAAAATCGGATACTAATTCTTTTGCAGATTGATTCAACTGGTCTAGTCGGGAGACAATCTGATAGTCTTCGTATAAGAATAACTGATTGCCATCCTCCATCCGCTTGATTTCTTCCTCAATTTTTTCCCGTTTATCCTTTAAGAATTGAATACGTTGTTGTCTGTCTTCTTCGGTATGTTCAACTAGATCTTTCAATTGATCTAAGATATTACGAAACCTAGATTCAGTACCTACAAATTCTTTTTGTCTAAGTGAGTTTATCCAATCAAGGACCTTTTCAGTGTGAAAAGACAATTCAATATATTCATCCCCATTATCATCGAGAAAGTTGGATAGGAATCCTTGTTTGATCCATTTTCGGAGAAAATTTTTAGCTCTAGATTCATAATTTTCGAAGCTACGTATAGATGCATCTTCTTCATCAATAATATGAATTTCATTGATTTCTATATATTCAGAGAGCTTCCTGAAAACATGTTCAAAGGAAATTGATCGTTCATCTAGTTGAGCAAATACACTATTGAAGAATTGGATTATAAACAATCTATTTCTATTGCCTAAAAGGCGAATAGAAGGTGAGTGTTCAATCACGTCCTTGAGTTCGTTTTGCTGCATAAAAGGTTAACCAATTTGAGTCAACAATAATGCAGAAAATTAACATCAAATTATAGTAATCTAACCAAAAAATGATGAAGTAGTAATAGATTAATTGGTGGCCTTTTCGAGTAATGCAGCTTTCACATATCCTACTTTACCATTGAACTTCACTTTCCACCAGAATACATCGGTTCGTTCAATTAAATCTACTTGATCACCAGATTCAAATCTAAGGATTACTCGGTCCGAAGCAGAAGCACCCATTCGAAGACTAGTGGCTTTGGTTAAATTATAAATTGCACCAGTAGTTTTTACATTGGCTGAAGAACTTGCATAAGATAAAGATTGACCAGAATTCTTGTGCAGCATACTATTTAAAACCATTCTGTAGGTGTTTGAGCCAAATTTATTATTTAGATAATTTGAAAGTTTAACTAGATCTACAGATTCTTGCTCTCCTGCTTTTAAAATTCTATCAATACTTTTTATCCTATTCGATTCATCCATCAGTATTTCTAATTCAAGGGTATGATAATCCACCCTATTACCATACTTCATTGGATAGGAGACTATGGAATGTAACATAGATCCAGACTTATCGAAATCTTGAATAACATGAATGATCTCGAGTTCCTTCATATAAACTACTGTTCCTTCTACTGCATATAAATCATTAATTAACGCCAGGTTAATTTCAGATAAGTCTTTTATGGTAATGCCTTTTTGATTATTCGTCGTTGTTTCATCAAATCGTAAGTTGGAACAATCTAATACCTGAATATTTAAAGGCCCTTGTATGCTCATTTGAGTCATTAAATAAGAAAAATTGGAGACTTCAAGTGGGATCCCACTATTTTCAAAATTTCTGCTACTCTGTATGATATCATCAAAAACGAGAACAAATTCACCGGAAGCATTTAGCTGGAAATCAACTTGATGAACCTGCTTCAAATCCATCTGGAGTTCTTCATCTACCAGTTCTATTTCCTGTTCATTAGATTGATATAATAAATTAATCAGACCATCGCCTTTACAATTCAACTTAAACAACTGATCCTCTTCTCCTTCAAATGTTACTTCAAAAAGATTAAAAGGAGTTTCATAATTCAGAACAAATTCAAATTGAAAACGAAAGACATCATCAACAACTTGATATTTGGATGTGGAGAATTGATAATCAGGCAAGTCTAAATTAACAGTGGTATTATTATCCAAGAAGTTTAATACATTTTCCTTTTCTAATCTATAGTCATTATTAGATTCTGGCCAAATAGTCCATTCTGGCAATAAATTAGTGGTATGCGCACCTGACGAACTATAATGATAGAAAGTAATTGGGGTATAACTTTGTCCAATGTGAAAACTATTTAAATAGGATGAACTATGCTCATCACCCAAGATAAATGGTACTTGATCAGCAATATAACCATCAAAATAATAGGTCCATACCCCATTTTGAACAAACGCATTATCTTCAGAATGAATCGCTATAGGACCTTGTGCAAAAAGCACGCTATCACCTTCGGAATTATATAAATATATGGATTCAAAATAGGAATTATCTTCATTTTGATAAGTAAATGATTTGGTAGTTTCGTCAGCAGAATATTGGGATTTAATTAGTGTTTGACTTTGGGCCATGGAGGAAAAGACCAGCATAAAAGTTAACAAGTGTGTGGTTCTCATAATTCGATTTTTGATACTAAAAATTAATTCCTATCCTTTACAAAACAAAATGAAAAGTAAATTTAATAAATAAAAAAAGAGCGTTTGAATGTATTCAAACGCTCTTTGTTAAATTGCTTATGTCTACTTAAAAAGGACTACTCTATTGCAGTCAATAAAAAATCTTAACTAAAAATTTGAATATTATTACTCCCCCCCAGGAAATAATATTCTTTATTTGTTTGGGTTAACCGATTCGATCCAAGCCACAGGAAATTAATTCCCTGTAAATCAATACTTTAAAATTAGTTGTAATTACGAATTAAACAATAGGCTAAATAGCCTTTATTGTTATCAATACTTCCCGTA
>CAXQNQ010000295.1:0-4983 GCA_964225135.1 Mesoflavibacter profundi | reverse complement strand
AGTGAAGTTGGCTAGAAGAGGGTTTCCTGTTTTGTGGGATCGCCCCACTGCCTCGTCTACCTTAACCAACCAATCAGAACCAGAGTCTTCTCCTTTATTATTCAGAAATCCGGGGCATGACGCGATGATAATCGCAAGAGTCAGCATTAAAATATTTTTTCTCATGTTATAAATTTTCGCTTGTGTTTATAAAGATAAAATAGAGTTAACTTATTTTATATGACACCTTTTAAAATGTTTTAACAATACTTTCACACAAATTGGTTAGATATTTACCTTTTTCGACTTCCTCTACTATAGCCTCTACCCCCTCTCTTGGCATATTTTTTTGGATTCCATTCAGGTGCCTGACCCAAATGTTCTGGCAAAGGTACTTTAAAGACTTCTTTTTCAATCAATCGTTCGATTTTAGCAAAATCAGCCATATCCATACTATTAATTAGGGTAATTGCTACCCCGGTTGTATTTGCCCTTGCTGTCCGTCCAATTCGGTGAACATAATCCTCGGCATCATTTGGTACATCGTAATTGACTACTAAGTTGATATCCTTAATATCAATACCCCGGCTTAATACATCAGTAGAAACTAGCACTCTAGTTCGCTTAGATCGGAATCGCTCCAACACTTTTTCTCTTTCGGATTGATCTAAGTCTGAAGATATCCCTTCTACATCTTTCAAAGAACGCTTTAAGTATCGAGCTATTTCCTGGACATTCTTTTTTCTTGTAGTAAATATAATAACAGACTCATATTGAGGCTTATCCTCTAAAAGTTCTCGAAGTAATTGAGCTTTTTGATCGTCGTGTACCAAGTACGCGGCCTGCAAAATATTTTCAGCAGGCTTGGACAATGCAATAGTAATTTCTATGGGGTCTTGTAATACCTCTTTAGCCAATTTCCGGATTTTAGGAGGCATAGTAGCACTAAAGAAAAGGTTTTGTCTTTGCTCAGGAAGATAGCTGATAATCTTTTTGATGTCTTCATAAAAACCCATATCCAGCATCCTATCCGCTTCATCCAAAATCAAACACTCGAAATTAGAAAAATCAGAATACCCCATGTTTAAGTGAGAAATCAGTTTACCCGGTGTTGCTACAATGATATCTACCCCTTTAGTTAAAGCCTTTTTTTGTTGCTCCCAATCCGCACCATCACCTCCTCCATAGATTGCGATAGACCTTAATTCAGTGAAATAAGCAAATCCTTGAATTTGCTGATCTATTTGTAAGGCTAGTTCTCTTGTTGGTGCTATTACTAAGGCTTTGATTCCACTTGTACTAGAAGCAGCTAAACGATGTAATAAAGGAAGAATAAAAGCTGCCGTTTTACCTGTGCCAGTTTGAGCACAGGCTATTAAATCTCGTCGATCCATAATGGCAGGGATGGCTTGTTCTTGTATGGGAGTTGCCTCTTCGAAGCCCATGTAACCAAGTGCCTCTAAAAGCCAATCATTTAATCCTAGTTCCTCAAATTTCATATTTGCTACTCCTTATTTTCTATATTCTAGTTGGCTCAAAAATAACACATTTTCAATAACCCCCAAGTCTACCATACTTTAATACTATAATAATCAATGGACTTGCTTAAATACTAATGCTTCTAAATCTCTGTAAAGAAAGACCTCCTTATTTGCATAGAAGCCTTTTGCTTCTTCTAATACATTATTTCGCTCTTCTTGTTCAAAAGCAGCCCAGTAGGATAATGCATTGTATTGAATAGCTAGCTCCACAAAGGATTGATTTATTGGTAGTTCCCCTTTTATGTGCTCATGCTCTTTTAGCATCCACCCTCCTGACTCTAGTTGTTTTATGATAAAATCACTACCTACCCTTTTAGTTTTTGCTTGATCTATCCAAGTCCTAAAAGTATCCGGAGCTGGATGTATATCCCAATCATTTTGATAGAACACCAAAACCTCTCCCAAAGGATTCATAAAATAATTCATATGCTTTAATAATTGGGGGAAATTAGCGTGGTGAATGGATTCTTTAAAAATGGCTATTTGGACCGATTGGAATCTTAGGGGAACTGCTTCAAAAGGAGCACATAATGCCTGTAGTCCTTTTTTCTTTGTATGCAAAACCATTTCTTTTGATATATCCACTCCAACTAGTAGGTCAGGAAATGGAAGTTGATCACCTAACTGCTTTAACAAAAGTCCAGTCCCACAGCCTAGATCAACGATTTTTCCGAATTGCCCAACCCGCAATAACTTCTTTATTCTTTGCACGATAAAATCTACTACATTGGACCTTATAGGATATAACGTATCATAAACTTTTGCCAAATGATCATAGTGTGTTTGAGAGTCTTCCATTCTTATTTCATTTGTAAAAAACACCCAAAAAATAATTGGGATATTTGGAGTATAATACCACAGAATAGGTATTTCTAACTTTTTCTTATTCTAATTTATCTTCCACTTTGCATTTCCAACGCAATTCTTAGATATTAAAATAATTATTTTTTGAATACAAATGATTATATTTGACCAACGAAAATACCTCTTAAAGAAATCTCGGAATTAAACTATGTCTAACACAAAATTAATATCATTCTCGATAGTAATAGCTGTGCTGTTAAGCGCGTGTATAAATGACACGTTAGATATAGCTGACGAAGACTTAAGGCAAGCCATTCTTGAAGTAAGTCCAACACAGTCTTTATACTATTATCAATTACCGAATGAAGGTGATTATTTTGCATATTCTCCTAAGGAATATCTACCCTATACCATAGATCAAAATAAAATTGAACTAGGTAAAATGCTGTTTTTCGAAACGGCCTTAGGAGCATTCCCTGCGGTTGACCAACCAGATTGTTACGAAACCTACTCTTGTGCCACTTGTCATTTACCTGAGTTTGCCTTTACACCAGGGGCTCCTCAAGCATTGGCAGATGGAGGGGTTGGATTTGGGGTCAATAGATTCAAGAACAATTTATACAATGCCTCCCAACCTGATGCACAAGGTGCAAGGCCACTATCCTTAATCAATGTTACCTATGTGACTAATACACTATGGTCGGGTATATTTGGAGGTGACCATCTCAATGAGGGTACAGATGAATTATGGGATGATAATCAAACCAATGCATTTGCAGCACTAACACACCTCAATGACTTAGAACTACCAGGTATAGAAACTCAGAATATAGAGAACATTGCTATCCACCGTTTCAAATTTGATGATGCTTTTTTGAATGAGCATGGATACATGGAATTATTTGATGAAGCCTTTGAACCAGGATTTGCATCTAGTAACCCAGAATTAGCTTTTAGCTATGCCATATCAGCTTACATAAGAAGTATTTTAGCACATGATGCACCATTCCAAAAATGGCTCAAAGGTGAATCAAAAGCGATGACCCAACAACAAAAATTGGGAGCAGCTTTATTCTTTGGAGAGGCCGGTTGTGCCAAATGTCACAATGCGCCAAATCTCGGTGGATATTCCTTCCATGCCCTAGGAACAGCAGACATGCATATGATGCATCCTTCTGCTATCCAAACTGGAGCAGATGATCCTCGGAACTTAAGTCGTGGAGCTTTTACAGGTGCTGATTTAGATATGCATGCATTTAAAGTTCCACAGCTTTACAACACTAGAGATTATGCGACCTATTTCCATGGAAGTAGTAAAACAAGTTTAGAAGAAGTGGTGGACTACAAATTAGAAGGAAAAAGTGAGCACCCAGATGTTACTCAGCTTTCAGCTGCCTTCCAGCCAGTTTATCTAACCGAAGATGAAAGAGCAGCTCTAATAGACTTTTTAGCAAATGGACTATATGATCCAGAATTATCCGTTAGACATACACCACTGAATGTATTATCTGGTAATTGTTTTCCTAATAACGATGCCTTTTCTAGAATTGATTTAGGTTGTGATTAATCGAGACTGATTAATTATACTTTAAAACAAATCAAACATATTTTACAATTATTCAACCTTAATGAATTAGCATTCAGAAATGGAATGGCTAACTTGTACTGCTAAGCCTCCTTTAGAGGTTTCTTTGTATTTGATATGCATATCCTTAGCCGTTTCTAACATAGTATTGACTACTTTATCCAAGCTAACCTTTGCAAATTTAGGATCAGCATCTAATGCTAATTGTGCTGCAGTAATGGCTTTCATAGCGCCCATGCTATTGCGTTCGATACAAGGTACTTGTACTAAACCTGCAATAGGGTCACAAGTCAAACCAAGGTGATGCTCCATCGCAATTTCAGCTGCCATTAAAGATTGCTCAGGTGTGCCACCTAATGCCTCGGCTAAAGCAGCAGCAGCCATTGCTGAAGACACACCAATTTCTGCTTGACAACCACCCATAGCAGCCGAAATGGTAGCGCCTTTTTTAAATATGCTTCCCACTTCTGACGCAGTCATCAGAAAATTAATAATTGCTTGCTCACCAGCATCCTGATTACAAAAAACCAAATAATACAATAAAACTGCAGGGATAACACCCGCAGATCCATTGGTGGGAGCGGTTACAATTCTTCCAAAATTGGCATTTTCCTCATTTACGGCCATTGCAAAAGCAGAAATCCATCGAATTTGTTCTTTAAAATCAGCTTGCTGACCCCTTAAAAATTCCAGCCAATCTGAAGAATTAGTGTAGGTCTTTGATTTTTTTTGCACCTGATTATATATGCCTGAAGCACGCCTTTGAACATGCAAGCCTCCAGGAAGTTCGCCCGTAGTATGTACGCCTTTATAAATGGAATCCAACATAACTTGCCAAATATGAAGAAGTCCTTTCTTTGTTTCTTTAGTTGAACGCCAGGCTTGCTCATTCAAAGCTACTATTTCACAAATGTTTAAATCCTCGGAAGCACAATACTCTAATAAGTCTTGTGCTGAATTAATAGGGAATGGAATCTTTGGTCCAGATGTTTGTATCATTTCATCTGTTGCTTTCACAAAAAAACCTCCCCCAATAGAGTAATAGGTTTCCTCAAAGATTAATGTTCTTGAAGC
>CAXQNQ010000294.1:0-3800 GCA_964225135.1 Mesoflavibacter profundi | reverse complement strand
GTAACATAAAATGCTAAAATATAATACCTTAAAAATCAGTGAAAAGGGACTGCCTTTCAGTCCCTTTTTTATTAAAATCTTTTGACATTCAAATCCACATATCCTGTGTATCGAGCTTCTGATTGATGGATGCGTATACTTCCTTCATGAGCAATCGCTTGATATTGCCCTGGCTCCACTTGTATAGCTTTTAATAGACTATTAGATTCTGTATTTAAATTCAATAAATGACTGGTACTAACCACAAAGTTGGGATCACTAAAATCAATACTATCCATAAAATATACGCGAGCTACATTCAGATTATCATCAAAATCAAGATAGCCCAAATGACCTCCATCGACTATCCTATTATTTATTCCTGCTTCTATCGAACACATGCCAAAACATACTCCGAAACAATTACAGGGTTTACCTTTTCGATTAGTGCCTTCTGCTCTACCTAACTCTATCTTTACATAAATACCTGGTTTGGGCACATCCAATGTCACATCTGTATTAGATTTGGTATTTGCCTGATGCTCCAGAAAAGAATGGACTTGATTTTTAATCTTGGAGCTAAATGAATTAGAAGAAAGTCCTATACTTCCAGTTAGCAGACTTCCTACGATAAGTAATTGGATAAAATACATACACATAAATTAGAATAAGACCTACTCACAACTCTTTTCGGCAAACTAGCTACCTAATCCGGTCTAGGCAGATGACCGCAGCCTAATATTTCAGACCGACAAAATCAATCTACATGACCCAACTCTCAATTCATGCTACAATAAAAAAGCCCTGAATTTTTCAGGGCTTTTTTATTTACTTCAGTCGATTCAAACTCTCTTCAATCAGTCGAATCTTTTCTAAATTATCCGCCAATTTTTTTCGCTCATTCGCTACCACTTGTTCCGGAGCGTTATTTACAAATCGTTCATTACTCAACTTCTTTTCCAGAATCTTTACAAATCCCTGCGCATATTCCAACTCCTCTTGTAATTTTTTCAACTCACCCTCTACATCAATGGCTTTATTAATCACTAAGAAATACTTATCCGTACGAGCCAAAAAGTCAATAGCATTTTCAGGTTCTGTATCTGTCAATTCAAGTGATTCCAAAAAGGCCATCTTCTTGATCATATCTACTAATCCACTATTCTGGAATAAAGCCTTAGAGGTATCAGAAGCTTCCACATATAATTTGAGTAATTCTTTCGCTTTTAGTCCATTCTTGTTCCGAGCTTCTCGAACTTTAGAAACCACCTCTTTCGCAATCTCAACCGTCTTAATCAATTCCCCATCAGAATCAGAAGCACTTGGATATGTAGAAACGACACAATCGTCACCAGATGCCCGATCCTTCAGACCGTGCCAGATCTCCTCCGTTACAAACGGCATAAATGGATGCAACAAGGTCATCAGCTTCTCATAAATTTCAATAGCTTGCTGATAAGTCTTTTGATCGATTGGTTGACCATATTCAGGCTTCACCATCTCCAAATACCAACTACAGAAATCTCCCCATATAAAAGAGTACAAAGACATCAAAGCATCTGATAATCTATATTCATTGTAGTTCTTGTCAAGCTCCTTAATTAAGGCGTGGTATTTGTTCATCATCCAATCATATGCCAACTGATTTATAGCCGCATCTGCAGGACTAGCCACCTTGTCCGTAAGCTCTAATCCTTTAATCAAGCGTAGAGCATTCCACATCTTGTTACAGAAGTTTCTACCTTGCTCACAAAGTTTAGATTCGTTTAATGCTTGTTTCGTCTCTGGATCAAATGGCGCATCAAATACAATATCATTACCTGCAGCTGCAGAAGATAACATACCAAAACGAACACCATCCGCTCCATAAGTATCAATCAAACTCAAAGCATCAGGTGAATTACCTAATGATTTAGACATTTTACGACGCTTATTATCACGCACCATACCCGTGAAGAATACATCATTAAATGGTTGACGCCCTTTTTCCTTGATGAAGTCCGTACCTAATAATTCCTCTGACCACTCATAACCTGCCATAACCATACGCGCTACCCAGAAGAACATAATGTCCCATCCCGTTACCAAAACATTGGTTGGGTAATAATATTTCAACTCTTCCTGAGTTTCAAATCCATCGAATACACTGATAGGCCACAACCAAGAAGAAAACCAAGTATCTACTACATCTTCATCTTGAGTCAAATCATCCAAAGTCAAATCAGTACGACCAGTCAATTGCTTGGCTTCTGCTAAAGCTTCCTCAGCCGTCTCTTTCACGATAACATGATCCTCTATATAGTAGGCAGGAATGCGTTGTCCCCACCATAATTGACGAGAAATACACCAATCCTTGACGTTATCCTCATTCAACCAGTTATTATACATATTCCAGAAGTGTTCTGGATAAAAGGTTACCTCATCACTCGAAACGGCATCAAGCGCCGTTTTCGCAAAACCACCCATGCTGAGGAACCATTGTTCCGTCAATCTTGGTTCTACCACAGCATCGGTACGCTCTGAACGACCTACTTTATTTTTATATGCTTCAATCTCAACAATACTACCTAATTCTTCTAAGTCTTTTGCAATTTGCTTGCGCACAGCAAATCGATCCATACCCACATAAAATCCGGCAGCCTCACTCATGGTACCATTTGCATTGAACACATCGATCACCTCTAAACCATGGCGCTCCCCAATCTCATTATCATTCATATCATGTGCAGGTGTAACCTTTAAGGCGCCTGTACCAAATTCCATATCCACATACTTATCAAAAATGATAGGTACACTTCTATTAACCATAGGAACTATGGCCTTTTTACCTTGTAAATGAGTATAACGCTCATCATCGGGGTGAACCGCAATAGCTGTATCTCCTAGGATGGTTTCTGGACGTGTAGTTGCTATAGTTAAATACTCCTCAGTGCCTTCAATTTGATAACGAACATGATATAAATTGGACTGCTCATCCTTATAGATAACCTCCTCATTGGATAATACCGTAAGCGCTTCAGGATCCCAGTTGGTCATACGCAGACCACGATAGATTTTGCCCTTATTGTATAAGTCCACAAAAACCTGGATAACAGCTTTTGAAAGTTTTTCCTCCATGGTAAAACGAGTACGCTCCCAATCACAAGAAGCACCTAAGCGCTTAAGTTGGTCTAGGATGATACCGCCATATTTATCTTTCCAGTCAAAAGCATGCTCTAAAAACGCATCTCTACCTATATCAGATTTCTTAATGCCTTGCTCTCTAAGTAATTTTACAACTTTGGCCTCTGTAGCAATAGATGCATGGTCAGTGCCCGGCACCCAACAAGCATTTTTTCCTTCTAATCTGGCTTTACGAATCAAGATATCCTGGATGGTATTATTAAGCATATGCCCCATATGCAAAACACCAGTTACGTTTGGTGGTGGGATTACAATGGTGAATGCTTCCCTTTCATCTGGAACAGAGTGAAAATAATTCTCCTTCATCCAATGATCGTACCATTTTCCTTCAACCTCTTGAGGAGTGTATCGCGTAGACAATTCCATGTTATTTGTTTCTTTTATGCGCTTCAAAAGAAAAGCCTCCTGAAAAAATGAATCTAGGAAGCATTTATTTGTTGCAAAAATATAAGTTTTGAGAAGTATATCAAGAGTGGTGAATTACATTAATCAAATAATCCGGTCTTTTTTTGCAATTTGACCAAATCCTCAAATGATTCTCTTCTTCTGACTAAATAATCTTTGCCTTTATGTATAAGAACTTCTGCAGGCTTTAACCTAGAATTATAATTGGATGCCATAGTAAAACAATAGGCACC
>CAXQNQ010000293.1:0-2803 GCA_964225135.1 Mesoflavibacter profundi | reverse complement strand
ATAGTCTTGCATAGATTAAGTCTTGCAGTTCTTCATCCTCTGATAAGAATTTATCCAGTACTTTCAGCACTTTAAAAAAGCGCTCCGGGTCCTCATTTTGAGGAATATTTTTCGCCTCTACATAGCTAAGTAAGTTTTGAAGTGTTAATAAGTCATAAGGCGCGTACTGGTCCGGATAGTTCAAAAACAGGTAAACACATGCCATCCAATGATCAGCATCGTGGTAATGCCCCAGGTGGAAATCTTTAGGGTGTTGTTTCTTCCAAACAGCATACATTTCATCACAATGAAATTGGAATCTATTAAGTCGGCCGTCTAAACTATTTTCCTTTCTGTAAAGGTCTTTGAATGTCCAACGAACCATCTCCGCATCCATTTTCATGAATGCTATCATCATTTCTTTGGGAAATTTCACTTCCATGGTCCACAGCCTTTTAGACGAGCTGTTTTGTAGAGCTAGGTCAAAGTTTTGGGCAAGATCTCCTTCTTCTAAATTGAAGTGTTTTTGAAAATGTTCAACACTTTCCCAAAGGTATAGATGATCGAATTTGGAGGGACTAATTAACCACTTTTTATATTGACTAATCAGTCCTTTAATGCGTTGTAAATTCATCGTAGAGTCCTCTTACTTAAAACCAAGGTATCTTCTCTTGAAAAGTAGATTATCTGGTTAAAGATTAAGTCTTAATTTTTTCCTGAACCATATTACGGATCTCCGCTTCTAAGGCATCCGCTTGCTCGGTCATTTTTTGTCCTGCTTTAAGAGTCTCTTTTACAAAGCTTTTATCTTCTAGATCCATAGCATTGATTTGGACATTCATGTATGCTCCATGAACGGCAGCACGCGCACAAAGTGCCCCAACACCTGCATCTGTAACTGAATTAGGGTTACCAAAATCTGCCATTGCTTTGACAACTTCAAATGAAGCCAATGAGGTTTGCATGACTGTAAAAGGTACTTCAATAGCATATTTAGTAGCTTCTTGGATAGCTTGAGCTCTTATGGCTTTCTCTGCTTCACTACTTTTGGGTAATCTGATAGCCTGAATAATACCATTGAATGAACGTGTATCCTCATCTACTAATTTGAGCAATTGGTTTTTGATTGCCTGACCTTTTGCTGCCCACTCACCAAACTCTTCCCATCTATCATCCCAAACTCTTCTATTAGCAGATAAGTTGGCTACCATAGTCCCCAAGGAAACACCTAGAGCACCAACATAAGCTGATATTGATCCTCCGCCAGGTGCTGGACTTTCGGAAGCAGTCTCGTTGGCAAAGGCTTTAAGGTCCATTTCTAAAAGTGGATCTCTTTGTTCATTGGCTAGGACATATTCTATGATCTTTTTTTCTGGATCAAATGGTCCAAGTTCATCTAGTCCAAGGGATTTTACAGCAATTTTGATGATTTCTGACTCAGCTACTCCTACGGAACGTTTTTGTTTGCGTAAAAAATATTTTCCAGCATCTAGCATCACTTTTAGCGGCACGAGGCCAACTAGTTCAGAACCTGTAACTCGCATTCCTCTTTCGGTTGCAGAGGTATTAACTGCTTCAAAAGCCTCATGTAAGCTGGAGATACTTATATTGGTTAGATTCATGGAAATTTGAGCAATACCATATTCTTCTATATACCATCCAATTCCTTTTACAGCCTTGAGTTTTCCAGGCTGGCGAAGTGGATTCCCATGTTCATCTTTGAGTATTTTCCCATTTACTTTCCCTCCTTCTCTTTTTACTCGTCCTGCTTCTCGCACATCAAATGCTACTGAATTGGCTCTTCTTACAGAGGTGGTATTTAGGTTGATGTTGTACGCCACTAAAAAATCTCTTGCTCCAATGGCAGTGGCTCCAGATTTTGCATTGAATTGAGCCGGCCCATAATCGGGTTTCCAAGCTGGATTAGCTAATTTTTCTTGGAGCGCTTCATATTCACCAGCACGCACAGTGGCGAGGTTTTGCCACTCTGGTTTGGTTGCAGCATTTTCATACATGTAAAATGGTATGTTTGTGCTTTCGCCAACCATTTCACCTAATTTATGGGCATATTCAACCACCTCGTCCATGGAAATATTCGCAATTGGAATAAGCGGACAAACATCTGTAGCACCCATTCTTGGGTGTTCACCTTTATGCTTTGACATATCAATCAACTCTGCAGCTTTTTTGATGGCTTTTGCAGCAGCTTCAATAACTGGCTGAGGTTCTCCTACAAATGTGACTACTGTTCTATTGGTGGCTTTCCCAGGATCTACATCGAGAAGTTTAACACCTTCAACAGTTTCAATCTCAGCAGTGATCTGTTCGATGATTTTCATATCGCGCCCTTCACTAAAGTTGGGTACGCATTCAATAAGTTGTTTACCGTTCATATCCTTGTTTTGGCTTTACATATACAAGGCGAAAATAGATATTACTTGTATAATGAAAAAGGGATGAAGCGGTTATTTACGGCCTATCCCTTTTATTTAATTTTTACTCAATTATTTTTTGATTAATCTGCATACATCGCATCGATTTGAGCTTTGTATTTGCCTCGAATAACACGTCTTTTTAGTTTCATTGTAGGCGTTAATTCTCCTTCTGAGCCATCTCCTTTGATTGGATCCCAAGTATCATTAATCAAGGTGAATTTTTTGATTTGCTCAATCTTGGAGAAGTTTGGATTGTATGTATCTACAATACGTTGGTACTTATCTTGTACTTGTTCATGTTGCAGCATCTCTTCCATAGAAGTCCAGGTTAAATCTTTGTGTTCACACCAATCTCTAAGAGCTTCTTCAGCAGGAAGAATGATAGCTGA
>CAXQNQ010000292.1:0-5030 GCA_964225135.1 Mesoflavibacter profundi | reverse complement strand
TCCAGCTTCATGGTAGGCGATAATTTCTTTTTCCTCTTTAGCTATGATCTTATTTTTCTTTTCCAAACCACCAATCACACGATCGAGTGCGTGATTGAAGTCATCAATATCGACAGAGGTTTTATTTCTACGAGCGGCAACTAGTGCAGCTTCATTACAGATATTCGCAATGTCAGCTCCTGCAAATCCAGAGGTCATTTCTGCCAATTGCTCTGCACGAACTCCAGGTGCGATTTTGATATTTTTAAGGTGTACCTCAAAAATGGCTTTTCTTCCCTTTAGGTCAGGTTTGTCGATGCCGATCTGACGATCGAAACGACCTGGACGCAATAAGGCTGAATCCAATACATCAGGACGGTTAGTAGCCGCCATAATAATAACTGCTTTGTCTGTGGAAAAACCATCCATTTCCACTAATAGCTGGTTAAGGGTGTTCTCCCGTTCATCATTACTTCCTTGGATATTGTTTCTTCCTCTTGCCCGCCCTATGGCATCAATTTCATCAATAAAGATGATACAAGGCGCTTTTTCGCGTGCCTGCTTGAATAGGTCACGAACTCTTGATGCACCAACACCAACAAACATTTCTACAAAGTCAGATCCTGAGATTGTAAAGAAAGGCACTTCTGCTTCACCAGCAACTGCCTTTGCCATGAGTGTTTTACCTGTACCTGGTTCACCAACTAAAAGAACCCCTTTTGGAATCTTTCCTCCTAAGGCTGTGTATTTTTTTGGATGCTTTAGAAAATCAACAATCTCCATTACCTCTTCTTTAGCTTCATCTAGGCCTGCTACATCAGCAAAAGTAATATTGACCTTTGATCCTTGATCGAACAAGGTTGCTTTTGATTTACCAATATTAAAGATTTGTGATCCAGGTCCTGCTCCTCCAGAGCCCATACGTCTGAATAAGAAAATCCAAATAACTACAAGTATAATAATTGGTAATAACCATCCAATATTGTCAAAAATGCTGACCTCGTTTCCATAGGTTTTAGAAACCAGAGGCTTATTCTCTTCTTCAAGAACTTGATTAGCTTGTTCCAACTTATTTTCAAAGTTCTCTATAGATCCAAAAGTGAATTTGAAATGATAATCCTGTGTATTCCCATACGTTACTTTAGGAGAATCTTTTTTATTTTGTTCTTGTTCAGCAGCAGCTTTATTTAGGGTAATATATGCAAACTCCTTGTTCTTGATGATGTGGATTTCTTTCACATCACCAGCATATATTTTCTGGAATAGTTCTTGCTCTGCGAGCTCCTTCTTTCCTCCTCCCATAACCATTATATTGGCTATGATTATCATAAATGCAAGCCCAGCATAAATCCAAACAGGTCTGATCTTGGGACCCTTCATAGGATTTTTATTATTATCTGGATTTGTCGGTTTATTGTTTTCCATTAACTATAAATTGATATCGTTACCACTAGGTAACAATAGTTTTATGCAGATGTTTGATTTATTAGATTAAATTCGAGTTCCAATCTATCTACAGATCTTGATACTCGGTAAAACCTGCATCACTCCACAATTCCTCAAGTTCGTAAAACTTTCTGGTATCTGGGTAGAATACATGAACTACCGTAGTAAAATAATCAATACAAATCCATTTAGAACTTTCTTGCTGCCCTTCTGAATTTATTGGGAGCTCACCCAATTCATTCTTTAGGCGCAATTTTACATTGTCTGAGATTGCTTTGACTTGAGTAGAAGATTCTCCTTCGCAAATAATGAAGGTATTGGTAGGAGCGTCTGCGAGATTGGTTAAATCCAGTTTAATAATATTTTTTCCCTTAATGTCTTGAATAGAATCAACAATTAGATCGTTAATACTCTGTTCTGTAACCAAATTCGCTTGATTTAATATTGTATTCAAATGAAATATTTTTGTTTACCAAACCCATTTAAGTTTGGATAAATAATAGCATTATATAACTAACTATATCATTTAAGAATTAGTTTGTCTGCTCTGCTTTATCCTGCAAATTTAATAAACACTTTACTATCTTTCAGCTTCATTAAGTAATAATTAAGATTTGAGTAGTTCAGATACCTTATTTCTGGGAAAAGTAATCCGTCATTTTGACTCTTTGGACTCTACAAATGAGCATCTAAAAGGGCTGCTTCGTACGTCTAAAGTAGCTGAAGGTATTGTTATAGTTGCTAATCATCAAAGTGCAGGTAAAGGCCAAATGGGAGCATCTTGGCATTCTACCCCTGGTTTAAACCTGCTATGTTCTACACTACTTCAACCTGCTTTTCTGCGTCCAGACCAATTGTTTTCGCTTACCCAGATCAGTAGCTTAGCGGTAATTGCTCTATTAGAAGATCTTGGGATTAATAACCTATGGATAAAGTGGCCTAATGATATTTATGTAGGTACCCGAAAAATTGCTGGATTATTAATTGAAAATATCCTCAAAGGCAGCCGTTTAACAGATGTTATCCTTGGTCTAGGTCTGAATATCAATGAGGTGGATTTTCCAGCATTATTGAAGGACAAAGTAACTTCGATTAGTATAGAGACAGGGCAATCTTTTGATATATTAGAATTGATGTTTAAGTATATAAAAAACTTGGAACAATATTATTTGTTACTCAAAGCAAACAAGTCAGTAGCTATAAGCGAACAATATGAATCAGTCCTGTTAGGAAAAGGTATCAAGAGCTCATTTATTCATTTATCAGGAGAACGATTTGAAGGTATCATTCAAGGAGTAGATCATTCCGGAAAGCTTATGGTACTAACAGAAGGTGAAATGAGCTTTTTTCAAAATAAAGAAGTCCAGTTTATAATCAATTAGTATATGAATATCAGTATTGTAACCATTGGGGATGAATTATTAATTGGTCAAGTTGTGGATACCAATTCTGCATGGATAGCTGATGCGAGTAATAAATTGGGTTTTCGCATTAAAAGCATATTTACCATTTCTGACCAATTAAGTGCTATTCATCAAGGTTTGGCAGCTGCCCAAAATGATGCAGATATTATATTAATTACAGGTGGCTTAGGACCTACTAAAGACGATGTGACTAAACTAGCATTAGCAGAATTTTTAGGTGATAAGCTAGTGCACTCAGAGGAGTCCTGGAACCATATCAATGTTATCTTTAATCGTTTTGGGAAGGAACCACTTGAGATGCATAAACAACAAGCGCTTATTCCTTCTACAGCTACACTGTTAGGAAATGAAATGGGCACTGCATTAGGTATGTGGATGGAACATCAAGGAAAGATTTTTGTATCCATGCCTGGTGTTCCATACGAAATGAAGCACATTATGACGGAGCATGTATTTCCAGCTTTACAACAACGTTATAGTAAGCTATCTGCAATAGAGCATAGAACTGTTAGAACTTTTGGAAAAGGGGAAGGTGAAATTGCTGTATTGTTAGAATCTTTTGAAACTCAATTACCGGACGGAATTGCCTTAGCTTATCTACCTGGATCTGCACAGGTAAGGGTTAGATTAAGTATAGTAGGTTCTGCTACCTCAGCGCAGCTTGAGGAAAGTTTTATCCAATTGAAGGAGATATTAGGTCCACTTGTATTTGGGGAAGGGGAGACTAGTCTACCACTAGCCCTTGGTCAATTGCTGCAGGCAAAAGGATTGATTATGGCTACTGCTGAATCTTGTACTGGAGGTTATATCAGTCATTTAATAACAAACAATGCTGGATCGTCTGCTTATTTTGAGGGAGCCGCTATTACCTATTCTAATGCCTTGAAAATGGAGCTATTGAATGTAGCACCAACTACTTTGGAGAAACACGGAGCAGTATCCGCTGAAACTGTCCATGAGATGCTCTCCGGATTGCTCAATAACCTAAATGTAGACGTCGGAATCGCCATTAGTGGCATTGCTGGACCTTCGGGAGGAACAAAAAATAAACCCATTGGAACAGTTTGGATAGCAGTAGGAAATAATGCTGAAATAAAAACCTACTTGATAAATGTTTCAAAAAATAGACAGGAGAACATAAAATATAGCGCAAATAAGGCTTTAGGCTTGTTGTGGAAGTTTGTTAGGGATCATTACTAAAGTGTAATATTTGAGCCACTTATTTGTTAGACCCTAATTTAAACACTAAATTTGTATACGCAAAAGGCCTAATACCAAAATAATAACTAATTAGAAACACATGGCACAAGTTGAGTTGATTATGCCCAAAATGGGTGAAAGTATCATTGAGGCTACCATTCTTAAATGGGTAAAACAAGTAGGTGATCGTGTTGAAATTGATGAAACAATACTCGAAATAGCCACAGATAAAGTAGATTCTGAAGTGCCTTCACCTGTTGAAGGAACAATTGCTGAGATACTTTTTCAAGAAGATGATGTGGTTGAAGTTGGAAAAGTGATTGCCATTATTGCAACAGAAGGATCTGATGCAGTGGTTGCAAGTACTCCAGCTGTGGAACAGCCAGCAGAGACTAATGAAGTGCCCGCAACACCAATTCCAGAAGCGGCTCCTGCTGTTTCTAATGTAGCTACAACAGCTAAACTTGATACTAATGCTTCCAACAGATTTTATTCACCTTTAGTGAAGAATATTGCTGCTACGGAGAACATCAGCATGGCTGAACTGGAGCATATCGCAGGATCAGGTGAAAAGGGCCGTGTTACTAAAAAAGATATTTTAGCTTATGTTTCCAATAGAGGTAATGGACACGCTTTACAGAATGTAGTTAAGCAACCTCAATCTCCATCTGTGACAGAAGCTCCAAAGGTGGCAACATCTATGTCAGGTGAGACGGAAGTTATAGAGATGGATCGTATGCGTAAGATGATCGCGGAGCATATGGTTATGTCTAAAGCTACTTCTCCACACGTTACTTCATTCGTTGAGGTTGATGTGACTAATATTGTAAACTGGAGGAATTCAATCAAAAAGGAATTTCAAGCAAAGTTTGGCGAAAAAATCACCTTTACGCCAATTTTTGTTGAGGCAGTGGCAAGAGCAATACATGATTATCCATTGATTAATGTTTCTGTTGAGGGAAATAATATCATCCGTAAAAA
>CAXQNQ010000291.1:0-2684 GCA_964225135.1 Mesoflavibacter profundi | reverse complement strand
AATGCAGGATATAAAGCAAAACTTTACGCATTTTTATGCCTATGGCTCAGCATAAACAACTCATCTTCTTTACTGGTCAAATGGGCAGTGGTAAAAGTTACCTTGGGAAAAAGTTAGCTGAAAACTTGGGTATTGATTTTTTGGATACCGACGAAATGATAATTCAGCGTAAAAAGGAGTCCATTAATAAGATTTTTCAACTTTATGGAGAAACATATTTCAGGCAACTAGAAATGGATATTTTCAACGAATTAACTCAATTAGAACATACCACTTTAATTGCTACTGGAGGAGGATTTCCTTGTTTCAATAACCTCGCTCAAGCCATGTACGATAAGGGCCTTGTTGTCCATTTGAAAACTGCTTTACCCGTCCTTATTCAAAATTTACAAGATCAAACGAAGCAAAGACCGCTTCTTAAGCATATTTCAAACCTAGCCGATTTCTTAACTGAGCAGTATGAAAGCAGATTAGAATGTTACCAAAAGGCACACATTTTAGTTAATTTGGAAGAAAGGATTGATCATATATCTGTTCTTGAAGCAAGACTTGAACCATTTTTTAATACCGGGAAATAATTCATGAAAATAGATATCCCAATTGTTCGATTTGATTATTTAAATGGTAATGACCATTATTACGTTACCCAATCTATAACGATGGATTGGTATGGATACTCCTTAGTCTCCTTCGAAGATGCAGAACAACAATTAGTCAAAGGACTTCCAAAATTAAGTGAGGCATATTTTGATGACGAGCTCAGAATAATCTCAAATCTCAATACTTATCTAAGTCCAGATATTGCTCACCTTGAATATCAACTAGATGAAGAAGGATTTGATGAAAAAGTCATTATTCCTTATATGATCTTTCACTATGAAGGTCATAGCTTTGCCCAATTTTTGCTGTTCTTTAAAATGAAAATGTTCTATCTAGGGCAGGATATTGAAGCTGAAGGGCATGATTATTTAGAAGATATTATTAAGCAAAAACTACAAACATTTTTAAAAAAGAAATTATATGATGAATCAGGAAATTTCGCTCCTGAATCAGTAAAAAATAAAAATTTATTATCCGAATTAAAAGGTGATTATAAGGTACTAACCTATGAAATAAACCAATTAGTATTTGACTTTTCAAAAAGAGAAAAAACAACCAAATTCACTAAAGAAGAAGTAAGTGTTGATCTATTTGGAACTGGACAAGTATTGGATGGAGCAGAAGAATTAAAAAAAGTTGCTTATCTAATCAACGATGATTATCCCAATAACTTAAATCCATATTTTGGACACGTCGGGTTTGTAGAACAAACCTATAATCTATTAGAAGATGAGGATAATAATTCATTTCTAATTAAAGGTCCTTTCGGTTTAGGTAAACACGCACTGATACATCAATGTGTCTATATTCAAGAAAAAGCTGGAGGAGGAACAGAGCAACACAAAGGATTTGAAGTTTGGGAAGTAGATCCACATGCATTGATAGCTGGTATGTCTGTAGTAGGTCAATGGGAAAATAGGATTGAATCTATTTTACAGCACATCATCAAGCACAATGAAGAATCGTCCAAAAAAATCATCCTTCAATTCACTAATGTTGTTGCCCTTATTCAGGGAGGAAAATCCCAGGAAAACACCCTAAGTTTCAGTAAAGTACTTCATGAATACATTAGAAGAAAGCAGATTAAAATAATTGTACTTTGTACAGAGGAAGAATGGGCTATTGCTAATGAGAAAGATAGCGATTTCATGAATCTACTCTTGCCAATTGCTCTTCCGGATATAACCTTAGAAGATTGTCTGGAATGGAGTATTAATTTTAAGCGATGGGCAGAAAATAAATATCATTGTGCATTTCATCCACTTGCACTCCAAGAATTGGTTCAATATGTAAAAAACCATGCTTCGCATGAGGCATTACCTGGAGCATTATTCAATAGAATTTCGAGTCTAGCACAAAAATTTAAATACAATCTTGTGACTAGAGATGATGCACTTCAATTTTTAATTCAATCCAATGCGGGTGGTCAATTCGGAAACTCCATTCATCCAAGGTCGTTTAGAATTCAACTCAATCAAAGCCTAATTGGACAAGAACATGCTGTCAATACATTATCTAATGCATATCAATTGATTCGTGCAGGTTTTACAAATACACAGAAACCATTGGGGTCATTCCTATTCATTGGTCCAACTGGTGTTGGAAAAACCCAAGCAGCCAAGTTGTTAGCCCGATTAATACATGGAAGTGAAGAAAAGTTGCTTAGAATAGATCTGAATGAATATGTAGGTATGGATTCTGTGGCTAGGCTAATAGGTTCACCCTATTATGGGGAGGGTACATTAACTAGAATGGTCAGAAATAACTCGCATGGTGTACTATTACTAGATGAAGTTGAAAAGGCTAATAAACATGTTATTAACTTATTACTGCAGGTATTGGACGATGCCAGACTAACGGATTACAAAGGAAAAGTTATCTCCTTCTCAAATTTGATAATAATTATGTCCTCTAACCTAGGTGCTAAAGAAGCCTCTAGTATGATGGGCTTCACCAAGTCAAAAAGTGAGATGGAAGGGGTTTACAGAAAAGCCGTTTATAATTTCTTTAAACCGGAATTCATTAATCGAATAGACGAGGTAGTTATTTTCAATAGTTTGAACTTCAATAATATTCTTCAAATT
>CAXQNQ010000290.1:0-17318 GCA_964225135.1 Mesoflavibacter profundi | reverse complement strand
GATTTATAGCTTTCTTCCGAAACTTATAAATGACAGTGATTTAAAAACCCTAGTACAGGTATTCCAAACCATATAATGTGTTGGAATACCTGATACTTTATTAATCAATAAATCGCATTTTCATTGCTATATCTTCCATTGGACGATTATTCGGATCTTTTTGAACAGAGGCAATGGCCTCAATAACATCTAGTCCGCTAATCACACGACCAAATACCGTGTATTGACCGTCTAAGAAAGGAGTGCCGCCATATTCTAAATATGCTTCTCGCTGTTCTGGACTATAGTTCATGCCATTTCGCGCTTGTATACTCTCTAGCATATCTTCATTGAGCTTTGAACCATGTACAATGTAGAACTGCGAACCCGAACTTTCTCTATTAGGATTCACCTCATCCCCGGTTCGTGCAGCTGCTAATGCACCATTCAAATGAATATGTCCTGCATCTATCTCATTTGGGATAGTATACCCTGGGCCCCCCATTCCTAATGCAGATCCACTTTGTGCATTTCTAGAATTAGGATCGCCACCCTGAATCATAAATCCTTCAATTACCCTATGGAACAATAAGCCATCATAATAAGCCCCTTCAACGAGCTTAGAAAAGTTCTCTAAATGAATTGGAGTATCTTCATATAATTCCAAGACCATCGTTCCAAGACTGGTTTCTAATTCCACTAAACAATGGTCAGAAGCTCGAACCAAAATTCGTTTCTGGATGGTATCAGTATAAGCACCTTTACTCGCATATAAAGTAACCTCGTAATTACCAGATCGATAAAATTGATGTGTAGGGAAGGCTAGGCTAGATGTATCACCATCACCAAAATCCCACTTGAACAATTCCGCATCAGCGGATAAATTATTGAACGAAATTGAATCAAAAACTTGATAAGAACGCTCTTCGTAAGTAAACTGTGCCACAGGCCTAGCACAACTAGCTAACACCCCAATCAAAAAACTCCACAATAAAATTCTGCCAATCATTAATTTAAAAGTTTAACCTTCATAGCTACATCCTGTAGTGGTCTATTTGCTCGATCCACTTGCATAGCCGCAATAGCATCCAACACCTCAAATCCATCTATCATTTGTCCAAAAATAGTATAATCTCCATCTAAATTAGGTGTACCCTGCGTTGCTGCATACTCTGCCATTTGTTCTGCAGTATAGGTGAATTTCCCAGCACGCTGATTATTAAACATTTCTAACATTTGTGGATTCACAGGTGCTCCATGAACAATATAGAACTGAGAACCTGAACTTTGCTTATCAGGATTAACCGCATCTGGCCTTCTAGCCGCTGCTAACATACCTTTTATATGGATAAATTGAGGGAGAATCTCCGCAGGAATAGTATATCCAGGACCACCCATACCTAATCGCATACTTGGAGCAGCTCCCCTAGAATCAGGATCGCCACCTTGAATCATAAAGTTGTTCATAACCCTATGAAAAAGTGTGCCATCGTAAAAACCGGCTTCAGCTAGTTTGATAAAATTATCTCTATGACCTGGTGTTTCATCAAACAACTCAAAAGTCATATTACCCAAGTCTGTTTCAACTACAAATTGCTTCGGTCCTTTGTCGCTTGTACAAGCAGAGAACATCAATAAAAAGCCTGTAATAACTAATAAAACTTTATTCATTTCCTTCCTTATTTAGTGCATCAAAATATCTTATTACCAAAGATTTAAGGTATTGCTCTTGTTCAGCTTCACCTTTCTTACTAATAGTTTTTACTTGATTCCAATGTGGCCAACCCTCCTCATCAATCCCTTCAAAGGAATATACCCCGTCCATACTCATCAACCTACAAACGGCTATATGCATCAGGTCTTGTTTTTCTTCTTTAGAAAAGTCAGATCTCAACTGACCTAATTCCTGAATGCCAATCAAAAACAATATAGCGTTTAGATCAGGTAAAACCTCTCCTCTAATGCTATCCTTTACGTAATGCCTGATACGCAACCAGTCAAACTCTAATTCCCAAGCCTCCATAATCCTTACATATTATAATTCAGAAAAAGTTGCTGAAATCTTTCTCGCCTTATTAGCCGGTATTATTCCAGACAACCCCCCTATAAACAGAACTGTTATTGATACCATAATCAAATCTCCTATCCTTAAACTAGCTGGATAAGCTGGTTGTACAAAACCTTGAGCTAAGGAAATCAGCCCATGTGGTAATTGTTTGTGCACCACAAATATTCCAATAGCTAAAACTAATCCTACTATTAATCCAATAGCACTCATCAATACGCCCTCCATCAAGAATATGCGCCAAATCGTTTGATCCGTTGCACCCATAGATTTCAACACTGCAATATCCTTTCGCTTAGCCAAAACAATCATCAATAATGCACCTACCATATTAAACGCTACTAGAACCAAGGTTAAACTCAGCAAAGCAAATCCCAATAACTTTTCAATATTCATAATCCTCAAATACGCCGCCTGTTGCTCGAACCTATTCTTAACTACATAATCCGCCCCTAATAAAGCATAAACTTCCGCTTCCACATCATCAAAACTATACCCCGGTTTTAAACTTATTTCATAAGCACTTAATTGGTTCTTTTTACCCGATAAAGATTGTGCATACTTCAAGGAAGAGAGAATATACCTATTGTCATATTCTTCCTGTACCGCAAACTTTCCAGCGGGAAGAGCAGACTTCATCTTATATGGTCTGCTCATGATTGATCCTTTGTTATTCCTAGGAGCGTAAATGTTCATTCGATTACTCAATTGGTTCTCCACATAGACATCCAATTTGTAGCCCATACCATAACCTAACACCAAATAATCTAGCCCATCTTTTTCAAAAAAATAATCCCCTGTTCGGATCATAGTATCAATACCACTAACCAAATTATAATTAGCGCTAACGCCCTTTAACATGCCAATATCTTGGCTGTCATCATATTCAAAAATAGAGACAAACTCAATACTCTTAGCTACTTCATCTATTCCCTCAATAGCCTGTAAATCAAGTTCCAACGAATCGTTTACTTGGAAATACTTACCTCGTGCAGCTTCGATACGAATATCTGGATTGAAATTACTATACAGGCTTTTTAAAAGATCCTCAAAGCCATTAAATACAGACATGATTAACACCAAGGCAGCTGTACCAATAGTCATTCCCAAAATGGATATACCCGTTATCAAATGAATAGCATTCGAGTATTTTCGAGAAAAAAGATATCTGCGAGCAATCTTAAAAACTAAGCGCATGCCTTTTATTTTTCACGTATTGACCTATATACTTCTTCTTGGATTT
Source organism: Mesoflavibacter profundi (assembly GCA_964225135.1). Taxonomy (GTDB): domain Bacteria; phylum Bacteroidota; class Bacteroidia; order Chitinophagales; family Saprospiraceae; genus AM-2324. The sequence continues at coordinate 14,031 of CAXQNQ010000290.1, read as the reverse complement.
TAGGTCTATAGTTTAAGCTTCCAAGTTTGTTATTCTTCATACTGGGATAGGTTCTATTTGATAGAAAAATGTAGATCAAATCATGAACTGGATCCACCCAACAAGCAATTCCGGTAAACCCTAAGTGTCCAAAAGTAAATTCCGAAGCTGACTCCGCCATATTCAAGGTTACTCCATCCTCCGTTTGCTTCATGTCAAAACCAACACCACGTCGGTAACACTCCCCACACCGTTGGGTAAAAGTACGAATAGTATTGGCACTTAAGTATTGCTGACAATTATATCTTCCACCATTTAACATCATTTGCATTAAAACAGCCAGATCTCGACCACTTCCAAACAAACCAGCATGACCTGACACACCACCTAACATACCAGCTCCCATATCATGTACATACCCTTGTACCGTCTGTTGTCTAAAATAATTGTCTTCTTCAGTAGGGGGTATCTCTGACTCAGAGAAATGCTCTAGTGGTCTAAAACCAATTCGATCTAATCCTAAGGGTTTGTAATATTTTTCCTCTACAAAAACATCCAGTGTTTGTCCCGTTTTGACTTTCACTAATGCAGCCATCAAATAAAACCCAAGATCACTATATACATAACCCTGCTCTAGATCAATTTCTGAAGTGATAATCCTAGACCAGATTGAATCGACATAAGATTGTTTCATGTATAAATTTCTGGCAACCTCCACATTAAATAAATCATCTGGCTTCCGTTTATATAAAGAGTCTACAGGTCTATTCCTATCATCAATGGTTTCTTGATAAAAAGGAATCCAAGCTTTCAAACCCGCTCTGTGCCTCAATACATCCTCAATAATCAAATGCTCCTTATTACTACCCTTCAAAGAAGGAATATGCATACCTAATTCATCATGTAAGCCTACCTGCTGGTCTTCTACAAGCGCCATTATAGATAATGTAGTAGCTGCAATCTTAGTCACAGATGCCAAATCAAAAAGATTATCCTCTTCTATAGCCTTACGCTTTTTGTAGGTTTGATAACCATAGGCTTTCTCCAATAAAATATGGCCATCTTTCGCTACCAAAACCATACATCCAGGAGTGGCCCTTTTTGTAATGGACTCCTGAGCAAGGGAATCCACCCAATGCTCTAATTTTTCATTTAAGCCCATATCCGTAGGTTGGGCAAATCCCATTACAAATTTCTTTTTAACCACAAGTCCATCATCAAAAGCAGACTTTGCGGAAGCAGTAACCGGTAGCTTACCATCAATACGATATACCCCCATCAAGGATTGAGCTGCAACATCTTGTACATCTTTTTGATCTGAATAAGCCACTAATACAGTCCCCACCTCATCAAAAAAGCTCAACGAATATGGATTGCCGAAAACAACTAAGGTAAGCTTGCCTCGAGCGGCTAAGGCCTTAATTAAAGCTACCTGCGAAGCATGTAGTCCAAAATCCTTTGACTTCGAATTACTCATGCCATGTAAACTAACAATGACATTATCATAATTCTTAGCTCGCTGTAAAAACTTCTTTTGCTTAGATTTACTCAATTCGCCTGATGCCTGCAAAGCATCAAATGCCCCAAAGTCACTTAGCCGAGATTGAAAAGTATTTTTTGATGAAGTACCTAAAGCTATACTTAAGTTTTGTTTGCCTTTCGGATTCAAGGGAAGTAGTCCTGCCTCGTCTCTTACCAAAGTCATCGAAGCCTCAATCAATTTCCGACGAAATACAAAAGACTCATTCCGAAGTAAATCTGCTTCTAATTGCTCCATCTCAATGGGTTGATAATTAGCTAAACCACAATCATATTTTGCCCTCAAAACTCGCTTGACACTAGTATAAACTTGATTTCTATCTAAAGAACCTTCTTCCAATCGATCCAATATATTAGCTATCGCTAATTCAATTTCACTTGGTATTAATAAGATATCATTCCCTGCATCCAATGCCTTTCCTTCCAGCTTTCCTTTAGCATGATGTTTGGTCACACCATCCATATCCAACCCATCTGTAATCACCAAACCATCGTACCCCATTTCCTCCCTGATGATTCCCGTCACAACGGGTTTTGACAAGGTAGTAGGTAGATTAGCCGTAGTATCTAATGCCGGCACACTCAAGTGCGCTACCATCATAGAGCCAACACCTTGATTCGCTAAAAACTTAAATGGAAATAACTCTATAGAGTCTAATCGATCTCTATCATGTTTAATGATAGGCAAATCTAAATGTGAGTCTGTATCTGTATCTCCATGCCCAGGAAAATGCTTAGCACAAGCCAAAACACCATAATCCTCATGCCCTTGCACATACATATTGGACTTGACTGCAACATTGTAAATATCTTCTCCAAAAGACCTAAAATTAATAACCGGGTTAGCCGCATTATTATTGACATCTACAACTGGTGCCAGATTAATATGTATCCCCATTCGTTTACAGTCCTCTGCTATGTAGCGCCCCAATTCATAGATTAGCTTATTATCCTGAATAGCTCCTAGTGCCATATTGTATGGAAAAGAGACCCCGTATTTCTTTAAGCGCATACCCAACCCCCACTCAGCGTCAGAGGATACTAATAAAGGTACATGCTTGGTTTTTTCATTAAGTAAATTGTTAATCCGAGCCTGCTCCTCCGGATTTCCTTGAAAAAAGCAAAGACCTCCTACTTGTTGCTTCTCCACCCAATCCACTAATTTTTGTACATGCTCCTCGCCTTTATTGGAATGTGCCCGGACCATAAACAATTGACCCACTCGCTCCGCATCCGTCATTTCGTTAAATATAGAATCTACCCAATGGTCCCGATCAGAATACTCAGACTGAGCACTCATCAAGCTTGACATAACCAGTAATACAATCCCTATTAAACTTAATCTAACTGATTGAATCTGTTTCATATAGTTCATTTAATTATTACGGAGGTTTACGAAAAATTCACTATCTAATGCTAATATCTTTTGCTCCAATGATCGGACCATATCCGTTTTTCCAGACATATTAGCATACCCTGTTAATAAGTTATAATAAGCCCATGGATTTTCAGGTTCCAATTGAACACAATTACCAAAATATTCTACTGCCTTATCCGATTGACCTGATATACCATAAGCTACTCCCATCAAGCGATTGAGTTCGTAGCTCTTAGCTCCTTGAGGCATTTGCATAGCCATTTGAAACATTGATATAGCTTTTGGTAAGTCCTGTTGGACTTGACCCGCATATTCACCCCCTTTCAAATAAGCTTCAAATAAATTATTCTTAGCATCCTCGTATTCAGGAGCAAAGCTTAATACTTGCTCATACCAGTTGATGGCATCATCAAACTCCTTTAAATAATAAGCAGCATTCCCTCTAAGCAAATAAGCATTCCTAAAAGTAGGATGAATAGCAATCGCTTGTTCAGCATAAGATTTTGCTTTATTTAATTCCTGGATTTTAACGGCCTCTTCCCCATCTTTATATGTATCAATTATAATACCTGCCGATGAGTTGCACAACTTAGCAGACTGAGTAGACTTTTGAATGTCTGTAGTAAACAAGGTGTAATTATCCGCCCAAACGGGATTTCTTTGAATAGTTAAAAAGGCAAATATCAATACCCCGGCCATCAAAGGGTACCAGTTTTTAGACCACACATGGATTTGATCACCTGAGGACTTTTTACTAAGTAAATGCACTAACACAGACACTACTAAAACAGTAGCTCCTAATGATGGCATAAATACAAATCGCTCTGCCATATTTGTGCCAATTGAAACGAATACATTGGAAACAATAGAAAGAGTCAAGAAATAAAACACTATACCAAAAGTCCAAATAGGCTGACGTGTACGATAGACCCAAGCAACAACTAAAAGACCAAGGTGTAGCAGGATAGAAGCTATCACAGTCCAATCCGTCCAAGATTTGATATCAATATACCTTGGATAGTAATCGTGGGTAAGATTAATAGGCAATACTTCCAAGCGAAGATATTCATACAAAGTATGCAAGATGAGAGGTGCCTTTTCACTCCAAGTCATAGGAACATAAGTAGATCCAGTCCACTTCAAGAATGGATTATTCATCAACTCCATGGACACCTCACTTATCCCTGAACCCAAAATGGAGAATCTTATAATAAGGAATAGAAGTACGCCTATGCATGCAGGTAGTGTACCATAGATTATCCCTTGCAATTTCTTTGTCCTAAACAACCAAATAGCCAGCGGAATGACCCCTAAAAAAGTAAGGGCATTTTCTTTGGACATGGCACCTAAAAACACAAAAAGTGCTCCAAAAAACAACTCAGATCGTTTACCCCAATCCAAATATTTTATAGCTGAATCTAAAGCAAGTAGGGCAAAACCCAATGCCAAAATCTCATCGCGGCCTTTTATATTTGCTACAACCTCCGTATGCAATGGATGTACCACAAATAACAAGGTGCTCCAAAAAGCAATAATGACTCCTTGCCCCTGATCCTTGAATAGTCGATTCAACACCCTAAACACTAATAAACCTAGCAAAGCATATAACAAACTATTGATCCAATGACTAACGCCAGGCTTCATACCAAATAACTCTACCTCCAAAGCAAAGGTCGCCAAACTCAATGGCCTATACCTTCCACCTTGAACCAAGTTATCCTTTCCCGATTGATTGAAAAATCCATAAAAGGTATCGGTTGTAAACAGATCCTTTAAACCGCTCAGCCCCTTTGAGGTAAATACATTGTCTACTATTACAATGGAGTCGTCCAAAGCATAGTCATGATTCCAGGTATTGACATAAATCAAAAATCCGAAACAGAATAAGATTCCATATAATCCTTTTTCGCTAGAAATGAATGTTCGAAAGCTTGACATATTGGTTTGGCTATTGATAACTCAGTCTAAATTTAATTATTTTTTTTGGGCATAATTACATTAAAAGCTGCCGGTATAGATTGGAATGTACAAGGTCCAACGCCCAAATATTCTCCATCTGCCTCTACTTCCAATATACGATCATCGTCTGTACAACTTACTCTTACTTCTTCCGCATCAAATGCTTCCACTTTGGGTATTTGGGTGTATGTTCCATTATAAAAGCGCCTTAACTCATATACAACTTGGTACTTTTTTAAATCTTTTGCAGCAGTTACAGAAAGTAAACCATCAAATGCATCAGCACCTGGTACAACCTCCATGCCACCACCTGCAAATCGATTTATACCAACATTTATAGTATAACACTTCGACTGAAAAGTATAGGAATCCGATTCAACTTTAACAGGGTGCAGTCGATAGGCCATTAGACACCTAAGTAATATCCCCAAATAAACTAGCTTATTGGACTTGGACATAAAGCCTTTTTCTAGCTTACCAACCAAATACGCATCATAAGCCATGCCTGCTATATTAATAAAATATCGTTGTGCTTCCTGCCCATCTTTATAATATCGAACTAAACCTAAATCATGCTTTTTTGCAAATTTTTCCTGCCACATATCCAACCAACTGGTTGGATCAATTGGGATTTTAAATGATCTAGCCCAATCATTTCCAGTACCTGAAGGAAAAAGACAATAAGCTAAATTTTCACGACTTTCCAGGGGTAACTGCATGATTCCATTCACGATTTCATTGTTTGTTCCATCACCACCCATCCCTATCAAAAAGATTAAACCAGACTCCTCTTTCAATCCTAGAACTAATTCACTAGCATGGCCCTTGTATTTCGTTTCGAAACAAGTATAGCTTATTCCCCTTTGAGTCATCAAATCCAATAAGCGAGCCCGTCTCAATTTGCTCCGCCTATTCCCACTCACTGGGTTCATAATAATCACTGCTTTTCCCTTTGTTTGCATCTTTCCAAGATACCCAATTAATAGTTTATCGAAAAAAAATAAATATCTATAGATATTTCTATACCAATTCTATCTTATTTATCATTTTTACGCTGGAAAAAATCTAAAGCATGAATTCTATTCTAAGTGTTCAACAAGTCAGTAAACACTATGGTGATTACACGGCTGTAAATGACATCAGTTTTGAACTAAAACCAGGTCAGTTATTTGGTTTACTTGGTCCGAATGGAGCAGGGAAAACATCTTTAATTAGAATGATGACGACCATCACCTCCATTGATGAAGGAAGTATCTTTTTTAATCAGGAAAAAATCAATAGCGACACCCCAGGTCTGATTGGTTATATGCCAGAGGAACGAGGTTTGTATAAAAAAATGAAGGTAGGTGATCAACTACTTTATCTGGCCCAATTAAAAGGACTGAGCAAAAAAGAAGCCAAAGCAAAAATCCAATCTTGGTTGGATCGCTTTGAAATAAATGATTGGTGGAATAAAGAAATCAATGAGTTATCCAAAGGGATGCAGCAAAAAATTCAGTTTATCTCAACGGTGGTACACGAACCCAAACTACTGATCCTAGATGAGCCTTTCTCCGGACTTGACCCAATTAACACCAACTTGATCAAGTCAGAGATTTTTAGACTCAAAGAAGCGGGTACCACAATCATTTTCTCCACACACCGGATGGAACAAGTGGAAGAGATATGCGAAGAAATCATGCTGGTTAACAAAGGTCGTGCTATACTTAAAGGAAACCTTCAGGAGATCCGAAACCAATACAAGAAAAACTTGTATGAAATTACTTTAGACCAAGCACCCGCTGACCTCAGTAAACTCCCTGGGAACATTCAAGAGCAAGTAGATAATCAAATCATCATTCACCTAGAAGATGATACGATGTCCAATGAGATCCTAAGTTTTTTCACTAAACAAGGCATCCGAATCCACTCTTTCAAGGAGATCTTACCTAGCTTAAATGAAATCTTTATTCAATCCGTAGAAGAAGTAGAAGCATGAAAAATTTAAAACTAATCATACAACGAGAATACTTATCACGGGTAAAGAAAAAGTCGTTCATCATTACGACCTTAATTACACCGCTTGCTATTGGCTTGTTCATTTTTGTGCTTGGATTCATTTTAAGCTACAGTGACAGTGAGAAAAAAACTATAGCAGTAGTAGATCATTCAGGCATTTTCAACAAACCTGCCGATTTAGCTAAAGCAGGCAATACCTCTTTTGAACTGGTAGACGCCACTGTAGAAGAACTTAAAGCGAATTTTGAAGACACAAACTTTGATGCTATTCTATACATACCTGAAATAAAAAACCTGTACGCACAAACGCATACCATCTTTTTTTATTCAGAAAAAAGTCCCTCCCTGGACTTAGAAATGGTGCTTAGTAATCGGGTGAAAAATAAGATTAGAAACTTTAAAATCAAGGAGCTCAATTTAAATCAAAAAGAACTAGACGCCTTAAATACAAGCGTTGACCTAGATCCAGAGCCCATTTCGGATACAGCAAAAGATAAATCCAAACATACCAATGCCGTAGCTGCTGGTTTGGGTGGATTCATGGGCTTCATCATGTATCTAACGGTATTTATCTACGGTATGATGGTCTTAAGATCAGTTATGGAAGAAAAAACAAATAGGATTGTGGAGGTCATGATATCATCCGTAAAGCCTTTTGAACTAATGCTGGGTAAGATAATCGGTGTAGGAGGAGTAGGACTAACCCAGTTAGCCGTCTGGGCCATCCTAATTCCAATTATTCAAATCATAGCCTCCATGTTTTGGGGGATTGATACTAGTGATATTAATCAATTGTCGATGGATCAAGCTGGTTTAGACCAGGAGGATGTTATGGGTGAATTTTCCATGATTATGTCTGAAATAGCCAATCAAAACTGGTGGTCAATCATACCCCTATTTTTATTCTATTTCTTAGGAGGATATCTACTTTATGCCTCTATGTTTGCTGCTGTAGGTTCTGCCATTGGAGATGATATGACAGAAGGTCAAGCACTAACCATACCCATTACAATACCTGTAGCTATTGCCTTTTATATTATGATTGTAACCGTGCAATCACCCAATAGTAACTTAGCGATATTCTCATCCATCTTCCCCTTATTTTCACCTATTGTAATGCCAGCAAGATTAGCATTTGAACCACCCATTTGGCAAATGATACTATCTATAGTTGTCCTGATTGGTACCTGTTTATTCTTTACCTGGGTAGCTGGAAGAATTTACAGAATAGGTATTTTGATGTATGGTAAAAAAGCGAGTTTTAAAGAGCTGTTTCGATGGTTCTTCAAACAATATTAATCCAAAAATCACCAGAGATCAGCAAAGGCTAATGTGGCCATGCTGATCCTGGCCTTTGGATTGAATTTCAAAATAGCCTCACCACAGGCCTCAATAGTCGCTCCAGAAGTCAGCACGTCATCGACCAGTAAATAATGTGTTTCTTTCGGATGATTGCTTTTAAAGCTAAAAGCAGATTCTAAGTTCTTTGCACGTTCTATTCGGCCCATCTGAGTTTGAGTCTTGGTCTGTTTGATACGTCTTAAATCAGTGCAGATAGGTTTGTCCCAAGTTTGTTGAATTCCTGTGCAAATCAGTTCACTTTGATTGAATTCACGTTCCAATAATTTTTTAGGATGTAATGGGACAGGTAATAAATAATCGACTGATTTAAAATCAGCACATTCCTTCAATGCTTGACCGAGTAAACGGCCTAATGCAAAACCCATGGCTTGTCCATTTCCATACTTCATTCGGTATATGATTTGCTGAATATATTCTCCCTTTTGGAAATAAAATAAAGCAGCAGCTCTATGAAAAGGGATTCTTCCCCAAAACCGCTGCTCCATTAAATTATCAGGTAGTTCAAAGTGATTAGTGAATGGCAGCTCAGTTATACAAAACAAACAGAGTTCCAAAGGACTAGAATACCTTATAGGTTGACTACATTTGATACAAAATACAGGGAAAATGAACAGCCTAAAAAATTGATGCAATACGGTCATGCTGCAAATAAAAAATATCTAGACCACAAATAATGATAGGACTGAGTAAATACAGTACACCCCCTTTCCTTCTATCTAAGACAAAAAATAAAATTTGTCTTTTTTAGGACAGGTAATCTACCTACCTATTCGGAACCATATTGAATTTCAAACCATTATAATGGTACCTTTGAGCTATAATCACATACTGCTCAAGCATGATACATTTATTATATAATTAAATTAACATTTAAACTTTCAAGCATCAAATTTTAATTTAGTGCGTTATATAAAATACCAAGTGCCCCAAATTGATAACCTTTAGAACATACTATTTTGATGAGTGTAGCCCACAACATTATCATTGAAGAAATTATTCATGCCGAAACGGCGCTTGAAAATCGATTATTGTCTGAGCCCGAATTCAGACAAGGCCTATTATGGGGTAAACCTAGATTTGGCCATCCTGAAGGTACTATAGCCTTACACATCAATGAGGTTTTAGATAATATTGACAAACTCCCTATCCAAGAGTACGAAAGAACTACATTAAGATTAGTAGCAATGGCACACGATACCTTTAAAAATAAGGAAGATCGTACTATTCCGAGAAACTGGAATATGCATCATTCTGTGATTGCAAAAAACTTTATGAAAAAGTACTCTAATGATCCTGTTTTACTTCAGACAATAGAGTTACACGATGAGCCATTTTACTGCTGGTTACATATGCATAGAGGAGAGACAGAATTAGCAGAAAAGAGACTTCAAAAGTTACTTAGTCATACCGTCAATTTTAATATGCTGTACTTGTTTTTCATTTGTGATACACTTACGGGAGATAAAGTATTAGCCCCTTTATTATGGTTGGAAGAAAGACTAGATTTAGAATCCTACCGAGGCTATTTCCTTTAAGTAAGGATCGTTTCTAAAATTACGTGCGAGTTTATTTTTCCCATGTTTGGAATATGAATACTATAGTATCGCAACATCAGTTGAATAAATGCGCGCCTTTGTGCTGCTGACCACTCCCCATGGGGTACACCTCCTAGTCCCCTTTGAAACAATTTACTATCATCTACATCTAAGTAATTGCCATGGAATGGAGGTAAATCAACAATAATCCCTTCCAACATGTCTAAATACCCTTCTTGAACTGTCGAAAGTTCTAAAAAAGGCAAAATGCCTAAATAATGTCCTAGCTCGACTAGGAAATTGAGGTGAAACACACTTAATCCCGCCTCCAATTCATCTAGTTGCTTAAATATGTCCGATAAGAAAGAAAATAACTCCTCATTCGCTGATTCCTCTTTAATACATTTCCTAGATACCTCCGTAATAAATGTTCCCACAGCAGATTTTAATACATCAAATGGTAAAGCTTTATAAACATAATGCGGTTTGATCTCCTTAACATTCTGAATGGATCGGCCAGGTTTATAATAACCACTAAGTTCAACTATGGACATCAACTGTACGGAAGAGGGAGAGGTTTTTGCCTTTGCTTTTCGAACGCCATGGGCAATAAAAGTTAACAAGCCATGGGTATCCGTATAGATATCCAGCAATACACTGCTATCCTTATACTTCTGATTACGAAAAACAATACCTCTACAGCTAAAAAGCATAATTTTTTAAAAATTATTAATCATTATTGCAACCAAATACTAAAAATGCAGTCATTAGGAGTATAACAAACTTAAACACAAAAATGAGAATTTCAATTTTTCTTTTAATGTTCCTGTCAGCATTTACGACCTCCTCGTTTGCGACTAGCTCCAGCGACAAAATAGGTGGAAACCTAGAGACTAGCGAGGGACTAAAAGCGTTGATGTGCTCAAAACACTGGTTTAATGCAGACAATGAAAACCACTTATTTATTTTCGATGATTCTGGTATTCTAGAAATCATTCGACTTACCGAAGAAGACAAAATTTCTGCGACAAAATTACTTTGGAATATCGAGTTGAACCAAGGTTCACAAAGATTGACATTAAGAAATGCCGATCTAATTACATTGAAACAATACAAGATTTATCATCAGTCTGGTGTGTTGATTATGGATGATCAAACATCTACTGAATCGATCGTTCTTAGAGAAAATATACATCCTGTATCTAAAGCATTTGAAACGCTCTCTGGATTATGGAGAGGTAAACAACTTAAAAAAATGTGCTTCAAAAAAGATACTTATTATCAAGAGGATGTACGTTTAGATTTTACGTCTAATGGAACATATACCATGACTACCGCTTATAAAGGAAAAGAGAAAAAAGAGCGTGGTCAGTATATATTCCTGAACCAAACAGAATCTATTATTTTCAAGCCATTTAGTAGGGTTAAAAAACCTTATCTCATAAAATTAAAACACGTTACGGATAACGAACTCGTGCTCTCTATTCTTGAAACACAAAAAGAAAGCCCAGTTCAAAACCTAACCTTGTTAAAGTAGCAATAATTAATAGGTAGTGATTAGTTTAAGTCGGGAAGTCATAAGGCTTCCCTTTTTAATATCTTAACTCTTCGTCCAAATCTTCAATATCCGGCTGCTTATATTTTTTCTTAGTCTTCAAGCGATCTAATTGCCTTTGAAAGATCAATTCTGCCACTCCAATATTGGCAGGAACAACATTGCCCAACTTTAAAGCATGTTCCACTTTAGACTGATCAATATCCATTCGATATAAAAAAGAAAAGAGTTGTTCTACATCATATTCCAACCAATAGGCCACTCGGTCGGCAATAGCTTGTACCATATCCGCTCTAGACGTCGGAATTTCTCCTAAGTCTAAATCAAAAGATTTCCTAATTAATTCAAAACCTTCTTGTTGTAAACTTAATTCATCCATGCTAATGATTGACCAAAAGTTCTAATATGGACTCTAAATGTTCCCTGGTATTGGATAGCCGTGGAACCTTATTTTGCCCTCCAAACTTCTTTCTTTTACGCATCCAAAGATCAAAAGTCCCAGTAGGAAGCATATGTAACCTCAATTGCTCCATTGCCATATCATTGAATCGCTTGGCCTCATAATCAGAATTCAAGCTCTGTAATTTTAAATCTAAAGCCTGCTCAAACTTAGCTTTATCAATAAGCCCACCATCAAATTCAATAAGCCATTCATGGCCACCTTTATTCTCGCCTTCTAAAAATATAGGGGCAACGGTGTAATCTCTAACCAACACATCAAATTCCTTACAAACCTCAGCCAAAGCCCGCTCTGCATTTTCCACCATCAATTCCTCTCCAAATACATTAATAAATTGCTTGGTACGTCCTATGATTTGTATTTTATATGGAGCCAAACTGGAAAAACGAACACAATCCCCTATTATATACCTCCACAAGCCAGAATTTGTAGAGATGACCATGGCATAATCTTTCCCAAGCTCAACTTCCTCTAGGCAATAAGCCCTTGGATTTTCTTTATCTATATCTTCAACAGGGATAAATTCATAAAACACCCCAGAGTCCACAAACAAAGCCATGTCTTTAGAGGAAAAATCATTCTGAGCAGCAAAGAAACCTTCAGAGGCATTATATACCTCTAAATAATCCACCTGCTTGCCAGGAAAAAATGATTTGAATTGCTCCTCATAAGGTAAAAAACTTACCCCACCATGGATATATACTTGAAAATCGGGCCAGACCTCTAACATATTAGATGCTCCAGTTATTTCTAGTATTCGTTTAAATAAAACCACTGTCCAAGTTGGCACACCCCCAATCATTACGATATCCCGCTGCTTGGAAGTAATTTGGGCCATCCGCTCTATCTTCTCTTCAAAGTTAGTCATCAAACTCACCTCCATACCTGGAGACATAAATGCCCAAGCAAAATTGGGCATGTTCTTCAACATAATAGCTGAAACATCGCCAATCTGAGTATCTTTAAACTGTTCAAAAGGGTGTAAACTACCTCCCATGACTATACTACGTGCTTCAAATTGTTTAGCATCTTCCCTTTGATCATAAAAGAAAGTCATCGTATTCCAATTCCCTCGAATATGGCAGTTCTCTAAGTTTTCCTTACTGACAGGTATATATTTACTCTTGGCATTAGTAGTACCTGAAGATTTGGAATACCATTGGATTTGACCGGGCCAAAGCACATCTTTCTCCCCCTTCATCATTCGATCGATATATGGGAAAAGATTTGTATAGGAAGATACAGGAACAAGTTGTTTAAAATCTTGATAGGATTTGATTTGGTCAAATTGATACTGTTGACCATATAATGTGAACTTACCCTTGGAAATTAATTCTTCCAATAAATTTTTTTGTACACGTTCAGCATGATTAAGTGCGTAGTTCAAACGGGTACGTCTGATCGTGTAATAAGTTTTAAAAACCCTATTGATTACCTTTTTCATAGAAAAATAAACAATAGTGGAAACAATCAAAAACGAGCTCCACAGGTTAAGTAATACTAACTAATAACTTAAAATAAGGATTCCAACACAATTTAAAAAATCCTAATCAACTGAAAATTACAGCTCAATCTTGAGATATTTAGCTGTATAGCCTTTATTTTTTTTAATAATTTGCTCTGGAGTGCCCTCCGCAATGATCTCTCCACCACCATGTCCACCTTCAGGACCTATATCAACTATATAATCTGCTGTTTTAATCATATCCATATTATGTTCAATGACTACAATAGTATTCCCCTTGTCTACCAATTTTTGAAGGACAGATAAAAGTTGCTTGACATCAGAAAAATGCAAGCCGGTAGTAGGCTCGTCTAAAATATATAAGGTGTTCCCAGTGTCTCGCTTCGACAATTCTTCTGCCAGTTTAACGCGCTGGGCCTCTCCTCCTGATAGTGTCGTTGCTTGTTGACCTAAAGAAATATATCCTAAACCTACATCCTTTAAAGTCTTGAGTTTACGATAAATCTTAGGAATATTTTCAAAGAAAGCACACGCCTCCGTTACATTCATGTCTAGCACATCGTTAATAGACTTACCCTTGAACAAAATCTCTAAGGTTTCTCGATTGTATCGTCTTCCTAAACAATCCTCACAATCAATGTATACATCAGGAAGGAAATTCATCTCAATAACGCGTTTGCCCCCTCCTTTACAAGTCTCGCATCGTCCACCCTTAACATTAAAAGAAAAACGTCCAGGTTTATAGCCTCTGATCTTAGCTTCGGGATGATCAGTAAAGAGTTTTCGAATATCATTAAACAC
>CAXQNQ010000289.1:0-7843 GCA_964225135.1 Mesoflavibacter profundi | reverse complement strand
ATTCAAAACTACTATTTGACAAATGTTTAAATCCTCGGAAGCGCAATATCCTAATAAGTCTTGTGCTGAATTAATAGGGAATGGAATCTTTGGTCCAGATGATTCTATCTCTTCATCTGTTGCTTTCACAAAAAAACCTCCTCCAATGGAGTAATAAGTTTCCTCAAAGATTAATGTTCTTGAAGCATCATATGCGGTCAATCGCATGCCGTTAGAATGAAAAGGCAAGAACTCCTGATCATGAAACTGTAAATCAGTTAGGGGATTAAACCCTATATATTTTGATCCTCCAAGATGGAGCAAATGATCTTCTTGAATAGCTTTTGGAATAGAGACCACTTGTTCAAGAGGAACAAGCTCAGGATCTGTTCCTGACAACCCCATAAAGATAGCAATATCAGTACCATGACCCTTCCCTGTAAGGGCTAGTGAACCATACAATTGAATGATTACCTGATTCGTAGAATCAAACTTATGCAGCTCTTTTAACTCATTGCAAAATTGGGTTGCTGCTCGCCATGGACCTAAGGTATGAGAACTGGAGGGGCCAATTCCTATTTTCAGCATGTCAAAAACGCTGATATTTTCCATTCCAAGTTATTTTATGCAAAAATAACTATTCCCCACATTTTTAAAGGCTTCTATTCCTTATATTTTTTATCTAGCTTTATAATAATATTATTCATGGAGTATTCATTTAAAAGCGCTGTTCATACAATGGTTAAGCATACATTTTTATACCTGATTTTAGTCCTTTGTGCTGGTACAACTTTTGGACAAAAAAATCTTCAAAATTATCAGTTATTTAATGCCAAAGGCAAGCAAACTACGTTCAAAAAAATGGTCAAATCTGCTCAAAATCATGAGTTGGTCTTTTTTGGAGAACTACATAATAACCCGGTTTGTCACTGGTTGCAAATGGAACTCGTAAAAGCGCTACATGCAGAACTAGCCGTTCAAATAGGCGTAGAAATGTTTGAACGAGATAACGAGGTAGATTTACAAAAATACCTAAGTGGTGCCATGGATATTGAAACGATGGATTCCTTAATTAGGTTATGGCCCAATTACTACACTGATTATAGTCCTGTACTTGAGTTTGCCAAAGCTAATGACATTCCTTACAGCGGAACGAATGTCCCTAGGAGATTTGCCTCTCAAGTATACAGAAAAGACTTTGCCGCTTTAGATAGCCTTTCTACAGAGGAAAAAAGTTGGATCGCTCCCCTACCCATTGCATATGATGCCAATTTAAAACCTTATCAAGACATGTTAAGTATGATGGGTGGCCACGGTGGAAGTACACTACCTAAAGCGCAAGCATTAAAGGATGCAACCATGGCTTATTTCACCCTAGAAGAATGGGAGCCAGGCAGGTTATTCATTCATATTAACGGTGCCTACCACTCGGATAACTTCAGTAGCATCCTATGGTATATTGAACAAGCTAGACCTGAAACAAAAATGATGACTATTACTACAATAGTCCAAGAAGATATACACACTTTTGATCAAGAAGCTTTAGGTCGAGCAGATTTTTATTTAGTAATCGATGAAGATTTAACTACCTCTTATTAACTATTTATGAGAAAGACTTTTACCACGCTCCTCCTAGGTACGTCTATTCTATTGGCTTGTTCAAAAGAAAATCCTCAATCGGTGAAAGGTAATTTCACGAATCCTAATGGAGAATCTGAACTTGCTTTATTCATGCGAACCATGTATGATGAAACGGCACTTGCCAAAACTGCCACCCTGGCTGGAGAAAAGTTTGATTTCACCTTGGACACTACATTATTGTTTACACCAAATGCAAGTGAACCAGAAAAAGTAGCCTCAGCAGCGTATAAAGCTTTCGGAACTGCCTATCTGAATGCCTTACAAGCCTACCAAAAAGCAGGAACTGGCGACTTAGCTGATCATTATGAACAGCTGGTTGGCGCTTGTGAAACTTGCCACCAAGCCCTCTGCCCAGGGCCCTTGGTTCGCGTTAAAAAACTATATTTATAGGGGATCTAATTGTTGAATCGAAGAGCAATTTTTGGATAACCATTCTTGCTGATGGCTGACTAAAATGACTGGAAAGGGTTTTCTTTCTTGGAAAACTTGTATCAGCTTTATCATGGCTTGTCTATTATTATCATCTTGAGCTGAAAAGGGCTCATCGAGCAATAATAATTCGGGTTGAGTTAACAGACACATCAATAGCCCTAGCCTTTGCTGCTGCCCACCAGATAATCTATTTGGTCTTTGCTTACTTAATTCTAATAACCCAAGCATTTTCAAACTTGCTTCTATAGATTTGCCTGGTTCAGATGAGTTGATCCATTTTACATGTTCCTCCACTGAAAGATGAGGTAATAATTCCACCGATTGAAAAAGCATGGAAATGCTTTGCTCATTTAATGGACAATCTATTCCATGTTGGCTATCTCTAATACAACGGCCGTTTAGCTCTACCATTAATTTATCTGCAGGCATTAATCCAGCAATTAATTTAAGTATAGATGTTTTACCACAGCCAGAAGGACCTGAAATCCCTAAAATAGCATTAGGAGCTAAGCTTGCCAGAAAAGATATGGGTTTCAAAGACCCCCCGACTTCTAACTTTTTATTCAGTTCAATCTTTACCATAGACGTATGTTTTGATGGCCTTTTCTCAAAGATTGAACCAGCACTAAAACCAAAAAGCTTGTTCCCAATAATATTAATGCATATTTATTTGCCAATTCCTGTTGACCTAACTCAACCGCCTCATACAAGGCTATAGAAGCTACTTTAGTTTCCCCAGGAATATTACCCCCAACCATTAATACCAACCCAAATTCACCTAAAGTATGCGCAAAGCTTAATATAATCCCACTAATAATACCTGTCCAAGAAGCTGGTAAGATTACTTTTTGTAGTATAGTCCGACGATTTTTACCCAATAAGGTAATAAACTGAATGCGTTCAGCTGGTATCTGCTCGAAAGCCTGTTCAATCGGTTGCACCATAAAAGGTAAAGCATAGATAACGGAGCCTAATACCAATCCTCCAAAAGAAAAAATAAGATCTAATTTCAATCCATTAGCTAAGAAATCGCCCCATACATGAGTTGGACTTGCCAGGGTTAAGAAATAAAAACCTAGAACTGTGGAAGGAAGTACGATTGGAAGGGTAATTAATGTTCGAACCAGTACTTTCCCTCTCCATTGTCCAAAGACCAAAGCATAAGCCAATGGAATACCTATGAGCAATAATAGCCCAGCGGTACAACAAGCTAGTTTTAAGGATAGAAATAAAGGTGTCCACTCCATATATAGGTCTTTGCCCTATAAAGATGCTACATTCTATATCCTTTTGAAACAATAAGTGCTTGTATTTCTTTGGATTGAACAAATTCTAAAAAATCCTTTGCCAAAGGGTGTGGATCCTGTTGGCCATCCAGGAGCATACAGGATTGAATGGGTCCAAAGGAATCAGGTAAAGGATAAAAGAAAACGGTCAGTTCATCTTGATACAATACATTTGCAGAAGTCAAGGCATAAGCGACATGTTCATTTTGACTAAAATGATTGAGTTGATTGATATTATTCGCTAGGACTAATTTTTGTTGAATTTCATCTACACAAGCTAAGGTATTGATGAATCTTTGAGCTTCTGCCCCATAAGGAGCTAGAGCTGGATTAGCAATTCCAAACTTAGACCAAGAGCTATCCATACACATTTGATCTAAAGCTTGTATAGGGCGATTGGACACTAAGACCATTTTACCTATAGCATAGGTTTGAGGCTTTTTCTTAGCAAAGCCTGCTCGATATAACTCAAATGGATACAAGGTATCAGCAGAAAAGAACAAGTCAAAAGGAGCACCTTGACTGATTTGTTGTTTCAAAATACCAGAAGCACCATTAATCAAGTCTATCTCCACCACCTCTACGGTAGAAGATATATACAGCTCTTTAATGGTTTCCATTACTGGCATAAAATTCGAAGCTACCGCTATACGTAAGGGTTTGGGAGTTTCTTCTATTGCTTTTTTACAAGAAAATAAGCCTAGCAAGCAAATACTAAGCAACATATAATAATAACCTGTCCAATTTTTTTTGATCATAAAGTCCCCATATTATTTATTCATGACTTATACTTGGATAGTACTTGTAGTAGCTTAGCTACATCTTGGTCGTCATTGTATAAGTGACAAGCTACTCGAGCATATTGACCCCGAATAGACAGGTAAATATTATTTGCGCTTAATTCCGCTTTAAAAGCAGCTACGTCTAGGGTCTTAGGCAATTTTAAGGCCCATAAATGGTTACCAGTTGGGTTAGCTTCATCCCAGAAAAATTCAGTGCCAGCTAATCCTGACTTGATTTGTTCTTTAAGCTGTTTTCCATGGGATTGGATCTTTTCTGTACCCCATTCTAGTAATTGTTCTAATGCATGTTGCAGGACTCCAACATATACAAAAGAACTACTTTGTCCCATGATATATCGGTTAGCCATCGGTTTATAGCGATCCTCATAATTGACTAAGCCAGTAAAATCCTCTGAATTGTGCCTATTAATCCAACTTTCCTCAATAGCTTGCCCCTGATCAAATTTAGGCCCCATATAGGTAAGGCATAAACCGTATGTACCCAATAGCCACTTATAACTAGACACGACCAAAGCATCGGGTTGAATAGCTTTAATAGAAAAGGGCAATGCACCCACAGATTGTGTTCCATCGATCAACAAATAAGCGCCAACTTCATCACAACGTTTTCGAATAGCTATTAAGTCAAACAAAGATCCATCCGCCCAATGGACCTGTCCCATGGATACCACCTTTGTTTTTTCAGTAATACTATCTAAAATAGCAGATGTCCAAGGCTGAACTGAATTAGGTTTAGCTACAAAGGTAATGGTCGCTCCAGTTTTACGCGCTTGCTTTTGCCAGCAATACACATTGGATGGAAATTGCTCAGCGGTCAATATGATCTCATCTCCTGCCTCAAAGTCAATATTCTGAGCAATATTAGCAAAGCCATAAGAAGCGGAAGGAGCTAGAGCTATCCGATTTGCTTCATCTAGTTCAATAAGTTGAGCATAGGTAGATTTGAGTTGCTCAACCCCAGTGAAAAAATCGATTGGACTAATAGTGTACGGCCTTTCTTTTTCCTTGAGTAAAGCAATTCCCACTTCAGTGGAGGCCTTCAATTGAGGCCCCATATATGCATTATTAAAATAATGGCAATCAGCAGGTAGATTGAATAATGAACGGTAAGACATACGTGATCAGTTTTCCTTTCGCTGAAAATACGGAATTGTTCAATCAGTAGTTTACTTTTTTATCTGAACAAAGTGGAATTCCTTCAAATAAATGATCTGGTGCGGTAATATAGCATCCTACAGCAGTTTTCCATTCTTTATCCATCGTTTTACCTTGACTTAAGCTATCCAGTACTGCCCTCAAATTATGGTCAGTAACTTTTGGTCTTCGCCTACCTAAAGAAACATAAAGATTATTAATTCTTCCCTTGTATATGATAGTCTGATCAGTAGAATGATATACCACAACTTCAGGTGTTAGCTGCACCTCAAATTGACGTCTCAAAAGTTGAGCTTTATCCATTTGCACATTGTAATCTAACTGGTACTTATTCAAGAAATCTTGAGCTGTTTTATTTGTTGAGTATGCATTTGGGAACACTGCAACAAACTGAAACATAGCATCATCATAGCTTTGTTGAATTTGTCTCAATTCAGCGGTGAAATTTCTTGAGATCACACAGTCTTCTCCCATAAAGACATAAACTTTATAGTCTTGGGCATTTAGTATTGTTACAAACAACATCAATATTACTATATAGCTATATCTCCTCATTATTAAATTCGTACTTTTTGGGTTAGTTGCTCATAACCTAAATCTAAGACTACAAAATACATACCCGCTTTGTAGTTATCTAAATTGAATTCCAATTGGTGTTGTCCAGGGAAGACGCTTGAGGCTTGCATCAATTGTTCAACTAATGCCCCTTTACTATCATACACTAATAATTGTATTTCAGCCGTATGAATCAACTCAAATCCAACATGTATCCTATCAATCCCTGGATTAGGATAGATTGGATATAATTTATTCTTGGGTAGTCGTAATCCACTATTTACAGAGGTGGGATCATCAAAGACTAGATCTTCATCCCCATCTTCATATGGAACAAAAAGGAAAGGTATATAAAACATTTCATCCCCAGTACCTTCACCCCATCCAACTTGTTGCGGTGGATTATTTGGATTAAACGGATTTTGAGAAGTATTATCGTAGGTGCCGTAAACATGTAAAACAGCCCCTACTTCTAATATTTGAAATTGCTTGAAGAAATAGTACGATTGCCAATTAAAATCCCACTCTGGAATACTGACTAAGTTTAGCGTATCGCCATTGGGTTGAACCGCATAAATAGTCCAATCCTTACCCAACAAGTGCATATGTGGCGCAACACCTAACAAACTCGTTTTTTCATTAATATTAAACACCCCGTGGAATGTTTTAACCTGTTCCGGTTGAAGCACAAATGGGCCATTCGTTAGTGTTCCACCAAAGGGAAGCATTATCTCAGTTTCAATAAACCGATCAACAGCTTCAGCTGCATCTGCAAAGAAAATATTAATGGTAGAAGAGTCCGTTTGATCTATTGGCGAGGGTGCATAGTGCATTTGAACCAATAAATCAGAACCAGCTCGCATGATTTGTCCTAATCCATCAGGATATAAAATGGGACGAGCGCCAGGTGTATATGCAGGATAAACTTCATCTGGACTAACCCCAAAACCTCCAAAATCCTCAAATCCATATTCTGGAGTTTGAGCATCAAGAGCTTGAGCTTGGCCCGTAATATCTGTTCCGAATAAAGCATGATGCACTAGAGCTGTATTTCCTGGTCTCATCTCAATAGCTTTTACAACCTGATCTGTTGTTAAACCTGTAGGGATAACCATCACCTGATATTGATCCTCCATATTACCTTGATGCGTAAAGGCTTGCTCAAAGGATAGTACTAAATCTGGTGTTCCAATCTGAGAACCAGTTGGGAAAGTTGGTAATGCAGGCTCTAGCGCTGGATCACCCTCTGGCATTCCAGCAGCAATCCAATCCTTGATTGTATTAATCTCTTCATCAGAGAGGGTTTTTTCGCCTAAAAAGTTAGAATATGCTGGATCTGGCTTCCAAGGGGGCATATATTTGATTTCTGTAACGAATTCAATCATATTACCCCAAGCTTTCACTTCATCGTAATTCGTGAATGCCATAGGTCCAATTTCTCCAGATCGGTGACATACTGTACAGTTATTATAAATGATTTCAGCGACATCTTCAGTAAAGGTAGGTTGAGCCCAGGCTGAAACTTGGATCATAAAGACTAAAAGTAACGGAGGAAAAATCTTTTTCATAGGTCGAATGCTTGATTATAAACAAAGTACATGAAATTAGACTAGATAAAAAGGCAAAGGATTAATATAAAAAATAAAAAAAGCGGTTCGAGCATACTCGAACCGCTTTTTAAAATGCCTTTAAACCAAAAGACTTATTTCTTAATGAAAGGCTTTACAGTAACATCCGCTCCCTGTTGAACTTGTAGATAGTACATGCCCGCAGGCAAGTCATCAATAGTAATTTGATCTGTTGACATTAGACCTGTTTTCAACACAAGTCCTGTCACGTTTAAGACAGTAAATGTAGCGCCTGCCTTTACACCCTGAATGTTCAATACATCCGAAGCTGGGTTAGGGTAACAAATGATATTGTCCTTACTAGTGAAATCCAAAGCACGAGTAGGCAGTACCGTAGTTGTACCATCCACATCTACCTGAACTA
>CAXQNQ010000288.1:0-36462 GCA_964225135.1 Mesoflavibacter profundi | reverse complement strand
TCCGTAACCAGCAAAGACATCAATCTTATTCTTTTTCATCAAGAAATCGATACCTTTTACATTTTCTTCAACCACTTTTGCCTTACGATCAATCATTTGATTCATATCGACCTTCAAGTTATCCAATAGGATACCGTGTTCCTTGAATGTTTTATGTGCATTGTGGTAATGCTCCGAAGAATCTAATAGGGCTTTAGATGGAATACAACCAACATTTAAACACGTTCCACCTAAAGTTGCATTCTTTTCAATTATAGCTGTTTTTAATCCGAGTTGGGCACATCGAATAGCAGCCACATATCCACCAGGACCAGAACCGATAACGGTTACGTCGTATTTCATTTTATATTGATTTGAACTATTTTGCAAACATAAAAAGCTTTGGACCTTTATCCATCAATTAAGGGTAAAAATCATTCCTTATTATCTTGATTATTGGATTTATCCTGATTTGGATTACTCTTTTTATTACCCTTACGCTTAAATCGGTTAGATTTCGGCTGTTCGGCTTTCCCATTTGAATTGGAATCACCAGATGTGCCTGAATTTCCCATAGCCGATTTTTGCCTAGCATTTGCTTCTTTAGTATTTGAAGCATTGGAAGACTGATTATTATTTCTACCTCTTCGACTCTTAGATCGATTACCCCGTCTTCTATTCTTTCTTGAACGCTCAATAGGTAAATCAATCACATCATTTACACTTTCGAATCCTACATCATCTGTATCTGCTTGGACAATAACTTGTTCAGATTGGAACACACTAAGATCAAAAGGCTTTTCACCATTTGAATTCATTTCCTTAACTTCAGCTACCTTTTGTATATCTAGAGCTAGTACTTTCCCACGCTCGTTCTTCTTAGCATACATGTAGAACATTAATCCTTTAAAAACGTCTGTTTTTATCAGATTAGCTTCTCCGTTTTCAGCATATAACTTATCCACATTTTTTGGAAAATGACTTAATGCCTCTTTGTAACCATCTAACTCAAAATTAAGACAACACTTTAATCGGCCACATTGACCGGACAACTTAGCTTGGTTGATAGCTAAATTCTGATATCTAGCTGCTGCAGTGGAAACACTCTTAAAGCTAGATAACCAAGTAGAACAACATAATTCTCTTCCGCAAGAACCTAGTCCTCCAATCAAAGCAGATTCCTGCCTTGATCCTATCTGTCTCATCTCTATCTTTACTTTGAACTCTTTAGCGTAATGCCTGATCAATTCTCGAAAATCGACCCGTCCGTCTGCGATATAATAAAAAGTAGCTTTTTTCTTATCTCCTTGATACTCTACCTCTCCAATCTTCATATCAACGCCAAGCGTTCTTGCGATAGCACGAGACCTAACCATTGTACTTTTTTCAAGCAATCTAGCCTCATTTAATTTATCTAGATCTCGATCGTTAGCCACTCTAATGATTGAATGGATAACCGATTCTTCTTTGACGTTTTTCTTCTTCATTTGCAGCCTGACCAAATCCCCTGACAAGGAAATGACCCCAACATCGTATCCTGCTGTACTTTCAACTACAACATGATCCCCTGAGACAGCTCCAACCATCTTGTTATTGAAATAGAACCCTTTGCGTGTTCCTTGCTTGAAGGTAACCTCTACAACACCATACTCTTCGAAGTCACTAATATTTTGACCAGCTAGCCAGTCATAAGTATTCATTTTATTGCATCCACCTGTACTACATCCACATCCCGCTCCACAGCCTCCGCTATGATCTTTACTGTTACTAACAGTACATCCTTTACAACTCATATATTTTATATTGAAGGTGTAATCACCTCTGTCTTATAATAGCATTCATCTGAATCCCCATGTTTAACAAAAGCAACTTTACATTTGCATTTCGCTCTAACTGATAAGCTGATTTATCAATCAACTGTTGGAGTTCTTCAATAATATGAAGATTCAGAATTTGCTTCAACTTTTCGGCGGCATCCAAAGCAGGTCCATTTAATCTGCTATGGGAAGCCCCCAGTACGGATAATCTATTTATCTCCGCGATAAACTGTAAACCGTAATTGAACATTTGCTTAATCTGGTCTTTACCCATTTTTGCCCAATCCTCGGCAATTTGAACCAAGTCAGTGGGTTTCCCTTGATATGCTTTTCTCAACCAATCAATAAACAGGTCAAACTCCCCTTTGTTGGGTTGCTGGAGACTGCTTATAGCCTTATTCATGTTTCCTTCTGAGAAAAAAGCAATTTCTTGAGCTCTATCAACAGGTATTGAAAATCTTTCCTGCAAATGTTGTTCAAGGGCAATATCAGAAATTTTATTAAATTTTATTAACTGACAGCGAGACAAAATAGTATTTAGCACTTTTTCTGTCTGCTCTACAATCAAAATGAATTGAGTTCCTGCTGGAGGTTCCTCGATTAATTTTAATAATCGATTGCCTTCTATACCTAAAAATTCTGCCATCCAGATTATCATAATCTTTTTACTTCCCTCATAGGTCTTGAAACTCAATTTCTTAATAATGTTATTACATTCAGTCGTGTAGATTTTAGTTTGTTTATTCTCAATTTTTAATGCCTCAGTCCATTGATTATAACTCAAATAAGGATTATTGAGTACCGCTTCCTTCCATTGTGCTACAAAATCATCGCTCCGGTAACTACTACCCGCATAAGGAAATGAAAAATGTAAATCCGGATGTTCCAGTTTTTTGGTTTTAATACACTGATTACATAATCCGCAGGGATTTAAATCCGGATCCGGATTTTTGCATAGTATAGATTGAGCTAAGGTTAATGCAACACCAAGTTTTCCACAAGCTTCTGGTCCGGCAAATATAAGGGCATGCGGCAGCCTATCTGCTTGAATCATTTGACTCAATTGTTCCACAGGAGTTGATTGGCCAGGAAAATCTTTGAAAACCATATTTTATCAATTAAAATATCTTACATAGAAATCCCATAAAGTTTATTTTAAACCTTTTACCGGATTTGTTTGTATAAAATTTAAGGTGTCTTAACTTAACTATTAACCAGTACATCATTTATGAAAGTTGCACTTACTAGAAAAGCTCATTTTAACGCTGCACATCGGTTGTATAACAAGCATTGGGATGAAGCAACCAATCGGAAAGTCTTTGGGCCTTGCTCCAATGCGAACTACCATGGACATAATTATGAGTTGGAAGTCACCATTATCGGTTCAGTAGATGAAGATACGGGATTTGTATTTGACATGGGTCAATTGAAGCAAATTATAAAAGAAGAAGTTGAAGATAAATTTGACCATAAGAATTTAAATCTGGATACACCTTATTTTAAAGAAAAAAACCCAACAACGGAGAACCTTGCTATTCTAATACATCAATTTATAAAAGGTAGGATACCAATAGATAAAGAGGTCAAAGTAAGATTGTATGAAACCCCTAGGATATTTGTAGACTTTCCATCATAAATAAAAAAGGCATCAGAAGTTCTGATGCCTTTTTTATTTATGTTAGACTGAAATTAAGGACGGGCATTCTTTTTAAGAATTCTGCTCGTTTTCAGTAATCCTAATTCATTATTATACATTCCAATGAGATACACCCCATCTTGCAGACCATCTAAAGTTAACTCCGAATACGATTGTACATCGAAGGTACGAACAGGTTTTCCAAGAAGGTTATAAATCACTACCTCATCTACAATAGATATCCCTGTAATATTTATAGTCGAACGCACTGGATTTGGATAAACACTCAACTTACTAATTTTAGCCTCTAAATTGTCTGTAGATACAGGATCAGTTACTGTTACATTAAATGTCTGAGAATAAATTGCATTATCTAAGTCAGATTCATCATAAATATCAAAAGTAACTACCGCATCGCCAGTAACGCCTAGGTGATTCAAATGAAGATCCCATAAAGACTCATCACCAGCAGCAACAATTAGAGTAGTATCTATATCGAAAGTGTTAGTTGTAATACTAGGGTAACAACCAGTTTCGTCACAAAGCTTGAATACCCAATCTACAGGAGCATCTTGAACGGTGTAGGACCACTTCAAACTTAACTCGTCATTAGTTAAATTGACTAGTTTACCATGATCGATAAGCTCTTCCCAAGTATCCGTTATATCAGCTACAAAATCAACTTGAGTTTCACCCGCCTCAGCAGTAATTTCTACCGGTGCTTGCGCAAAGACTGCAAATGGTATACATAAAAGTAATAGTAAAAAGTGCTTCATATTAATACGGTGTAAAAGTCTATATTCAATAATGTTCTGTTTTGTGTAAGCCTTAAGATAAGCTATTCGCCTATATTTTTCCTAAAGTATAGGACAAAATGGACATATAAATGCCAAAATTTAACGCTTCTTAACTAAATCATACACAATAAAGACGTCGTATTTGCCAAATAGGTTGTGTAAGCATTGATTTTTTATGGCTGAATTAACCAACCATTTTGTTATATTTCAGATAATCACAACTCAATATTAAAGTCCTTTCATCTACAGAACATGAGAATAGTCATTATTGGAAACGGCATTAGCGGAATTACCGCTGCAAAAACACTTAGGCAACTTTCTGATCATGAAATCATTGTAATATCTGATGAATCTGAACTATTCTTCTCCCGTACTGCACTCATGTACGTCTTCATGGGGCATATGCGCCTTCAAGATATTGTACCACATCCCAAATCATTCTACGAACAACATAATATCAAGCTAAACTTTGGACGAGTCAATACCGTGCAGTTTGAAAACAAACAAATTGAATTTAATGACAACCATACTTTAGCATACGACAAGTTGATTATTGCAACCGGATCAAAACCGACTATGTATGGCTGGTCAGGTTCCCACTTAGATGGTGTTCATAATCTATACCATCTACAAGATTTAGAAAATATAGAACGTCATGCAGAAACCTGTGAACATGCTGTAATAGTTGGAGGAGGACTTATAGGAATTGAACTAGCTGAAATGCTACATTCTAGAGCAATAGGAGTAACCATGTTAGTTCGAGAATCGGGATATTGGAATAATGTTTTACCCGCTGAAGAATCTGAAATACTCAATAAGCACATTACTGAACAAGGAATTGAACTACAACTCAATACAGAACTAAAAGAAATCTGGGGGGATAAAGAACGCGTGAAAATGATATTGACTTCTAATGGAGCTAAAATCAGTACACAATTGGTAGGTATTACAACAGGCGTTCAACCTAATGTTTCTTTCCTGGATTTTACTTCAATAGAAAAAAACAACGGATTGCTTACTAACGCATTTTTGGAAACCAGTATTCCAGATGTTTATGCTATTGGGGATTGTGCAGAATTAAGAAATCCCACTAAAGGAAGAAAAGCAGTTGAGTCTGTTTGGTATACGGGACGAATGATGGGTGAATTGGTAGCCTATAATATCTTAGGTGCTCAAAAAGCATATGACCCAGGCATATGGTTTAACTCTGCTAAATTCTTTGATATCGAATATCAAGTGTATGGATTTGTGCCTAATCAAGAAATGCCTGGAATCAAACATATCTTTTGGAAACATCCTTCCAAAAACAAGAGTATTCGATTAGTATATGAGGAGAAAAACGGAATTATACTTGGATTTAATTTGCTAGGCATCCGATATAGACAAGAGGTCTGTGAAAAATGGATTGCTGAGAAGACTTCTATTGAAACGGTTCTTCAAAATCTTAGTCTAGCCAATTTTGATCCAGAATTTTTTAAATCCTATGAAAAGCATCTGGTCCATATCTATAATGAACAAAGCGGAGCCAAGCTAAAGCTTCAATCGAACGGAAGACTATCCCAAGTATTAACCTTTTTAAAGCCTAGCTAATCATGAACAAAATCAATCCAAGTCTCTCATTAACTGAATCTTCCAAAAGACCATTGAATACCTTACAAAATATAGGATTGTTCATTGGTTTCTCAGGTTTAGCTATTATCACTTTTTCACTTTTTACCATTTATCAAAACTATTCCGAAGTGCTATTATATAGCTCGTTAGGTGCTATAAGTTTAGGTGTTACGCTGTACACCATAGGAACGTACAAAGGTAAAACTTCAGGTATCAAGAATGATTATAACTGGTTAAGTGGACTCACCAACAGAGGAACAACTGCCTGGATAGCTGGTATTTTTATTACTACATTTTACGTGTTATTATATTGG
This sequence comes from Mesoflavibacter profundi, assembly GCA_964225135.1. Lineage (GTDB taxonomy): Bacteria > Bacteroidota > Bacteroidia > Chitinophagales > Saprospiraceae > AM-2324. Next base: position 30,308 of record CAXQNQ010000288.1, on the reverse strand, counting down.
TATCCTCAGATACTTGGGCTAGGTGTAAATGGTCAATCAAACTCAGGTTTAATCGGTTTTTTTGATCCCTTGAGCCAACTCCTAAAGGGAACAGGAAAGTTTGCATCGGAATGGTTTGTATATGGAACATTATATACCCTAGCCATTCTTGTTTTTGGCATTAAATTCATAGCTAAATACAGGCATAATCGATATCAAGTCATTCGCACCATTTCAGTAATGTTCTTTCAATTAGGCTTTGCCTTCATCATTCCAGCTATACTAGAAGCGATGAGCCTACCATATAACGACTTCAAAAATGTTTGGCCACTGAATTACTATTTCTTTGATACTTGGAATATCAACGGATATTTAAATGCAGGGAACATAGGACTATTTATGCTGATTTTTGGAGTAGCTATGATTCTCCTTGTCACCCCTATTTTGACCTACTTTTTTGGGAAACGGTGGTATTGTTCTTGGGTTTGTGGCTGTGGAGGACTTGCAGAGACAGCTGGTGATCCATTTCGACACTTGTCCGATAAATCGGTAAAAGCGTGGAAGATAGAACGTTGGTCCATACACTTAGTGTTAGTGCTTGCTTTCATGATGACAATAGCAGTAATCTATAATTACAGAGCGCAAGAAGTAAGTTATTTAGTTACCACAGAATCTTTCCTTATTGGTTTCACCATTCTTATGCTTAGCCTTGCTGGTATCACATTCTATAATCGGAACAAATGGATCAATAATCACAATCGAATAGCATTCATTATTGGAGCATGTATGCTAGGTTTTATTTTTCTATGTACTGGTTTGGCTTATTTCGTTTTGGGTAGTAACGACTTATTCTTTATTCCAACCTATAAAATTCAGCAATTCTATGGTTTCTTCATTGGAGCTGCCTTTTCAGGAGTAGTTGGAGTAGGATTCTATCCTATCATGGGTAGTCGGGTATGGTGCAGATTTGGTTGCCCAATGGCAGGATTATTGGGTTTACAACAAAAGTTCTTTTCAAGATTTAGAATTACTACAAACGGGGCTCAATGCATCTCCTGTGGGAATTGTTCGACCTATTGCGAAATGGGAATAGATGTACGTGCTTATGCTGAAAAAGGTCAAGATATCGTTCGGGCTTCTTGTGTAGGTTGTGGTATTTGTTCTGCTGTCTGTCCACGTGGAGTACTCAAACTAGAGAATGGCCCTATGATTGAGCAAAGGGCATCTGAAAAGCGGGCGTTTTTTATCGCTGAAGATGAGATAAAGATGCTTTAAGGCATTACCTAAAGTCGATCTCCGTGTTGTCACCAATATTGAGGGATTGGCGTAACCCAGTAATTGAAGTGTCGTTACCAATCACAGACTTAAATAATACGGCCTCATTGATATGAACAAAATTCCCCAGAATAGAATTCTTTATAATCGAGGAAGAGATTTTACTATTATCGCCAATAGTTACATTCGGTCCAATGATGGAATCATTAATTATACAGCCCTCACCAATATGCACAGGTGGGATAATGATTGAATTGTTTAGATGAGGGATTTCTTTGGTTTGAAAATCATCTTTTTCCAACATCAAGGCATTGGTCTCTAGGAGAATTTCCTTCCTACCACAATCAAACCAGTTATCCACCATTTCTGCTTTGATCATTGCCCCTCTACTTACCATCTCCATTAGCGCATCCGTCAACTGGAATTCTCCCTCGGATTTAACTCCTGATTGAAGGTTATTTTGAATACTCTCAAATAAAAGGCGTGTATCTTTAATCTTATAAAATCCAACCAGTGCTAGATTTGATAATGGAATGTTAGGCTTTTCAACTAGGCTACTTACATTTCCATCTGGACCAATGGATACTACACCAAACGATCGTGGATCAGATACTTTTTTAACTCCGATTGAATTGTGTGGACTTTTGAGCACTTTTTTTAGGTCAAAATTCAAGATAGTATCCCCAAAGAATATCACTAAGTCTTCATCTTTATCTACCACATCTTTGGCTAAATGGATAGCATGAGCAGATCCTAGCCTATTTTCCTGATTAATAAAAGTGGTATTGAGCTTAGGATAATTTTCTGTGATATAATTCTTAATCTTCTCCCCCAAATAACCGATAATAAAGACAAAATCCTTAACACCTGCGTCGTATAGATCGTCTATGATAAATGAAATGATTGGCTTTCCTGCAACCGGTATTAATGGTTTAGGTTGAGTATATGTTAGAGGTCTTAGATTTTTACCTGCTCCCGCAACCGGTATTATAGCAATCATTATTTATTTATTTGTTGTAAAGATATAGTCTTGAATAAGGAATATCAAACAAAGTTATAGGTTAAGCTAAAGACAAGAGCAAAAAGAAAAGGGCTGCCTGCAACAGACAACCCTTTTTTGTTCTTTATTTATTTGTTTAAGCAGACTCCAATGCAGCTGCCCCACCAACGATTTCTGAAAGCTCTTTGGTAATGGCTTCTTGACGTGCTTTATTGTATGAAATCTTAAGATCCTGCAATAATTCTTGTGCATTTTCAGTCGCATTATCCATTGCAGTCATACGCGCACCATGCTCAGAAGCATGTGTATCTAAAAGGAATTTTTGAAAAGTAGTCTGAAGAATTGAAGGAACTAAGTATTCCAATAATTCACCCATACTTGGCTCAAAAATATAATCTGCTTTATGGCCAGATGTTTCATTCTCATCTGCCTCAATTTTTTCTACTGGTAAGAATTGAACACAAACATGCTCTTGGACAGCAGCATTTTTAAAGCTAGCATAAGCCACATCAATCTTATCATAAGACTGTTGCTCAAACTTATCCATAAGCATTTGTGATACTTCCGCTACATGATCAAATGATAAATCATTAAACAACTCTAAATACTCTGTATTCATGTTAGCCTGAGGGAATACTTTCTTCATCCCGTCATAACCTTTCTTTCCAATGAAAATAATATCTAGATTTCCAGCCTCTAGTTGAGACTTATATGCTTCATTGATTTTGCGGCTAGCAGCTTTGATGATGTTCGTGTTGAATCCACCACAAAGACCTCTGTTTGAAGTAACTACTACCATGCAAACCTTATTTACTTCTCTTGCATCACCAAAGGAAGAAGCAACATCACCATCTAGATTAGATAGGATATTCTTAAGGATTTCATTTAGTTTATTAGCGTAAGGGCGCATCTGAGTAATAGCTTGCTGAGCTCTTCTAAGCTTGGCAGCAGATACCATTTTCATCGCTTTTGTGATCTGTTGAGTATTCTTAACAGATGTAATCCTTTCGCGTACTTCTTTTAAATTAGCCATCTTTTAATGCTTTACTATATAGCAATTAGCAATAGATCAATTTCTTACTTAAAGGTAACCTCCGAACCGATTGATCCGGAGGAACCATATATTATTATGCTCTGTACTGAGCAGTCAATTCATTCGCTAAAGCAGTTAATTTATCCAAGTCGTCTGCATTAAGCTTACCAGCTCTAAAGGCGTCTAATACCTCAGGATGACGTTGCTCTAAACTAGCTAAGAAAGTTACTTCGAACTCTTTAACTTTGTTTACTGGCACATCTCTTAGTAGACCTTTAGTACCTAAGTAAATGATTGCTACCTGCTTCTCCACTGAAAGTGGTGAATACTGAGGTTGCTTCAAGATTTCCACGTTACGCTTACCTTTCTCAATAACTAATTGAGTGGCTGCATCTAGGTCAGAACCAAATTTAGCAAATGCCTCAAGTTCGCGGTATTGTGCTTGATCAAGCTTCAAAGTACCAGATACTTTTTTCATTGACTTAATCTGTGCAGAACCCCCTACACGAGAAACCGAGATACCTACATTAATCGCTGGACGTACACCGGCGTTGAATAGGTTTGACTCCAAGAAGATCTGACCATCAGTAATGGAAATCACGTTCGTTGGAATATAAGCTGATACGTCACCCGCTTGTGTTTCAATAATCGGAAGTGCCGTTAATGAACCACCACCTTTTACAATTGGGTTACCGTCAGCATCTTTTGCATTCTTAAGAGATTCTGGTAAATCATTCATCTCTCTTGCGATATCATCGTTGTTGATAACCTTCGCAGCACGCTCAAGTAAACGAGAGTGTAAGTAGAATACATCACCAGGATAGGCCTCACGACCTGGAGGACGACGAAGAAGTAAGGATACCTCACGGTAAGCTACTGCTTGCTTAGATAAATCATCATAGATAATCAAAGCAGGACGTCCAGTGTCACGGAAATATTCACCGATTGCAGCTCCTGCAAAAGGTGCATAGAATTGAAGCGGAGCAGGATCAGAAGCAGAAGCAGATACGATAGTCGTATACTCCATTGCACCTCTTTCTTCAAGAATCGCAGCAACGTTTGCTACTGTAGATGATTTCTGACCTGAAGCTACATAAATACAATATACTGGTTCACCTTTGTCAAAAAATTCTCTCTGATTAAGGATAGTATCAATTGCGATAGCTGTCTTACCAGTTTGACGGTCACCAATGATCAACTCACGCTGACCACGACCGATTGGAATCATTGAATCGATAGACTTGATACCAGTTTGAAGTGGTTCAGCTACAGGCTCTCTGTAGATTACACCAGGAGCTTTACGCTCAATAGGCATAGCATACTTTGTACCTGTGATCTCACCTTTACCATCAATAGGCTGTCCTAGAGGATTAACCACACGGCCAATCATTCCTTCACCTACATCGATAGAGGCAATTTTACCAGTACAGCGTACTTTTGAACCTTCTTTGATACCTTCACCAGAACCTAAAAGTACAACCCCTACGTTGTCTTCCTCCAAGTTAAGTACGATAGCCTCTACACCTGTTTCAAACTTAACCAACTCACCAGCCTGCGCTGCAGTCAATCCGTAAACACGTGCAATACCATCACCTACTTGTAGTACAGTTCCTACTTCTTCAAGCTCAGCAGCTGAGCTCGCTCCAGCAAGTTGTTGCTTTAATATTGCTGAAATTTCATCGGGTTTAACATCAACCATTGTCTAATGTTTTATAATGCGACTGAAAATTGTTCTTACTATTTGGAGATTATTTTAGAAACGTAAACATTTCCTTTAAACTCCTTTCTTAAATTATCTAGCTTATGTGCTATTGTTGCATCGTATAATTTATCTGTGGTTTCAATTTTAAAACCACCAATTACATTTGAATCAACTACTAATTGCAAATCTATATTAGACTCCGCAACACCTGCATCTGTTAGTTTTGCTTTGATGGCATCAACTGTTGAACTTGGAAGTTCTGATGCTGTTGTTAGTCGAACAGATGTAATTTTATTGATTATTTTATATTTAACCATAAACTCATCCATAATCTCAGGAAGGTAAACTTCTCTTCCTTTGCGAATAAGAATCTGGAAAAAATTCAAAGTCATCTCATCAAAAGACTTTTCGAAAATAGCCTTACAGATAGACCATTTTTTATCTGAATGAATAATAGGGCTTTTAAGCATTAGCTTAAATTCTCTATTACTAACAGCAGATTGGAAGGTATCCACATCCTGTTTGATCCTTTCCAATTTGTTTTGTTCAGCTGCTAGGTCAACCAGTGACTTCGCGTATCTCGATGCAATTCTAATAACTGACATATCTCTTTTGACTTTAAGTCTTTTACTGCTACAATTAAGATTAGCTTAATTTCATATCGTCAACCAAGCTACTGGCAAATTCCTCTTGCTCCTTATTCCCCTTAAGCTCTTTTTTGATTACTTGCTCAGCAATATCAATAGCCATAGATCCCAACTGATTTTTCAATTCAGTGATCGCAGCTTTGCGTTGGTTTTCAATCTCAACTTTTGCAGTTTCTACAATTCGCTTAGCCTCTTCAGAAGCTTTCTCCTTAGCTTCAGCAATTATAGAAGCTTTCGAATCTTTTGCCTCTTTGATTATAGCTGCACGTTCTTCCTGAGCTTTTGCTAGTAGTTTGTCGTTCTCAGATTTAAGATTAGACATTTCCTCTCTAGCTTTCTTTGCTTCATCAAGTGCAGATTGAATATCGTCCTCACGCTCCTTAAGCGCATTAGCAATTGGCTTGAAACCAAATTTACCAACCAATACCCAAAAGAGAACAAAGATGAGTACTGTCCAAAGAACCAATCCTGGTTCTGGTCTGATTACTGAAAAATCTGCTAATAAAATCATATCAAACATGGTACTTATTATCTTAGAATTAACTCTATTTTAAAAATGATTCTCACGATTAAGCAACCCTTAACCGTGAGAATGCTAATTTTTTGATTATCCTTCTCTAAGGAAACCAAGAATCATTGCGATTAGAGCTGTACCCTCAACAAGGGCAGCAGTCAAAATCATGTTACTTGAGATTTTGTCAGAAGCCTCTGGCTGACGCGCGATAGCTTCCATTGCTTTACCACCAATCTGTCCGATACCGATACCAGCAGCAAGAGCGGCAACTCCTAGTCCTAATGCAGTTAATTTCATAATGAAAAATTTATATTTATAAAATAAAGCTCAAAAATTAATGATGATGGTCCTGAACAGCTGCACCTATGTAAGACGCAGTTAGAAGTGTAAATACAAATGCTTGTAAAAACGCTACTAAAAGCTCAATAGCCATCATAAACATAGTTAGTGGAATAGATGCTCCAATTCCTGCACCTGCACCACCTATATTAGCACCGCTTTCACCTAAGATGAAAATCAAACTCACAAACGAGATGATTACAATGTGACCAGCGGTAATATTTGCAAACAAACGAAGCATAAGCGTAAATGGCTTAATAAATAAACCAAGAATCTCTACCGGTGTAAGAATAACCAATACCCATTTAGGTACACCTGGCATTGCAAACACGTGCTTCCAGTAATCTTTATTTCCATTTATATTAACCACGATAAACGTAAATACTGCTAGTACTAGGGTGAAACCTAGATTACCAGTAACATTACCACTACCTGGGAAAATTGGAATCTGTCCAAGAAGGTTAAGACCTAAAATGAAGAAGAACAAGGAAAGTAAGAAAGGCATAAAACGCTCATACTTTTTCCCGATAAATGGAATAGCAACATCGGAAACAATCATTGTAATGATCGGCTCGATCAAACTTTGAATCCCTTTTGGAGCCATACCTCTTCTGGTCTTGTAACTTTTTGCAATACCTAGGAAGATCCAAAGCATCAAAAAGAAAACAAGAATCATCGACAACACCTTTTTCGAAACGGAAAAATCCATAAATGAAGTTGTTGTAGAAGCTATGTCAAAACCACCAGTATCAAACACTCCTCCATCTAAAGTAGACTCACCCTCTAATTCATAACAATTTCCTTCGTAGTACACTACAGGATGATGATCAACCTCAGTGATACAAACCTCTACCTTATCTGTTGGAAAATCTTGACCTTGCTTAACTCGTTTCAACACACCATGTGCCAAAACATATCCATTGTAAGCATAATCACTATTTCCGTGATGCATGCTAAACGTATGCTTCGATAATTTACTTGACATAAAGACATCAAGTGAACCATCAATATTATCATAAACAATACATGGTAATGGGATATATAAATCTCCCACAACATGAAATGCGTTTGCGTCTCCAATATGGTGATAGGCAGTGTTGGTTACATTATATTCTTCTTCTTCATGGTGTCCGCAAGAACAAGCATCGTGATGGTCTCCTTCAGCATGGCTTTCACCGTGCGCGTGGTCATCATGAGCTTCTGTACTATGTTCCTGGGCGTGAGTGTCATGATCATGGGCATGATCATCATGAGATTCTTGAGCAGCTAACCCGAAAGTTAGTCCGAAAGATACCGCAATGCCAAGTATTAGTCTACGCATTTGATTCGATAAATTTTAAATTTGCAGGTCTTCAAACCCATCTAAAAATCGGCTCAAAGGTAGTACTTGTTGAGATATAAAAAAAACAAAATGACTTTTTTTTTAACCCTCCAAAATATCTTGATTTAATTTGATATTTAAGGGGTTAGAGGCTAAAACTAAGCAGCCAATTATTAGCCATATTTACCCAAATAATGCCTAATTATATTCTCCCTCCAATTTGATTGTCGAATTTTTATTTCGACCAATTAGTCATCGATGAAAACAACTCAATATTCATCAAATTCATCCTTAAATCTACTATCAAACCAATTTGTCGCTTGTTCATCTGATATTTTCATTCCACACCATTTACAGGCTTCATCAGAACAATTTTCGTTGATATCTAAATCCTGGATGTTTTCATGGGCCTCTACAATTAATTGTTCCATCCAAGCTACATCTGTCGAATCAAATTTTAGTTCATCAGATTTATACTTCCCTGATTCATCCCGTTCAAGGTACTCTAAGCGGAATGAGACTGTAGCATTTGGATAGAGTTGGGCATGATCTAAGAGCACCTGATAGAAGAGCACCTGAAACCAATATATCCCTCCCCATTCGGTTTTTCCCCTAGGATTTGTCTTGGAGGTTTTCTGAGATGATTTATAATCGACTACTTCTAAGGCATTCGTTTTATGTTGGTCTAATCTATCTAATGTTCCTTTAATGGGTATTTCTTGATGCAACAGTGCAGTCACTGGAAGCTCTCCTCTACTCTTTACTGTGACTTTTTTAGATGTGTAATCCCAAAAGGATGGAATGCTTTCCCTTCCCTTATTTTGAATATCCTCAAAAGCAGATGCACTACATTGATACTTAAATCTTCGAGCCACTTCCTCGAAAAGTTGAACTATAGTTGCATGCGTAAGAGGCTCTGGATTTCTGATACTAACTGATAATAATTTCAGTAAGGTTTGATGGGCAATCTTTCCATATAATGCATAAACATTGGTTAGAGGGGTCAACTTTAAGATATACTCAAAAAAGAAGGTTCGCTTACACTCTAAGAAGGTTCTTAAAGAGGTGGCACTCCATACAAAATCCTCTAACTGTTTGGCCAACCAATTGGCATCAAATATGGAAGTTAATTTTAGATCCGCTTCTTGCATATCCCCTAACAAGAATTGTTGAATCAACTCTTTAGATACTGCTTTATCCTGCACTTGAACCCCAGTAGATTCCTGTATTTCTGAAATAAATCTAGAGCAAGTCCATTGTTTACCTTTTGCACTTCTTTTTGCAAAGGAAAAATACAGATTACTCTTTGCTCTTGTCATGGCCACATAAAACAATCTTCGCTTGGCTTCTAGTTGGTAATCTAAGTCGTTTTGTTTAGTCAAAAAGTCATTTTCAGACTCTTGATATAAAACAGGTGGTATGGTAAATAAACGGTTGTTTTGTTTTGATTTTTCCCAAGCTTCATCAATAGCATGAATAAGAAAAACATGCTCAAATTCTAATCCTTTTGAACCATGCGCAGTTAATAAATGAACACCGTCTTCGGCGTATTCAACCTTGATATATTCAATCCCTAAGCCATTAGACTCTAACTCATCGAAAATATTCAATAAGCCAGCTAAATCAAGCTTAGGATTTAATTCAACTGCGTCCTTAATGTAGGTCCAAAAACTATTGAATACATTGAAATCCCATTGACTATTTCGTCCTTGTAAAATATAGTCTAGCCATTGAGATTCCTTAAAAAAGACTTTTACAAACTCCAATAAATTACCCTTCCGCTGAATGTCCATAATCGACCCAACCAAATCTAATACTCTAGCCAATTCCGCCGCATCCGAGAATACCTCTTGATTTTCTGACACATATATACGGAAATGGTCAAAAGCCGTTTCCTTTAAACTATCTAGATGCTGATTATTCCAATAGATAATGTGACGAAGGTCATCAGAGGCTATCTTCCAATGTGGATGAAGTAATATATTCGGAAGTTGACTCTGGACCAAAATGGGATTTGCAAATGCATGATTGAAGTAGCTAAACTCCTCAATAATTTGAAGTACATTGACTTCTTCTAAAACATTTATTTTTCGTTTGGACTGATAGGGGATTTGATGTTGCTGAAATAATCCTCGCAAGATTTCCCCATGCTTGTGCTGAGGATAAAGCACTGCAATCTCCTGAGCTAAAACACCCGAATCTAATAATAACATTATCTGCTCAAATACACCCAACTGTTCGTGCAAATCAGTTTCAAAACTATTAATCTGAATAACTGGCTCTTGGGTGCCCGCCTGAATACTTGCTGCATGTAAGTGTTTATCTAATTGTATGTGTTTAAAAAAATGTACCGCCCTATTTTGATTGTGATTAATCAAATCAAAAGAAGCATCTAAAATGGTTTGATTACTTCTGTAGTTTTCTTTTAGAGCAGTTATACCTGCCCTGCCCGCAAAACGATCATATAATTCAACCAGGTTATCTAATTTGGCCCCTTGGAACTCATAAATAGCCTGGTCATCATCTCCCACAACAAACAAATTAGGGTCTTCCCAGAACTCCGTCAAAAGCTGAAGTAATTTATCCTGTGCTCCATTAGTATCTTGGTACTCGTCAACAAGGATGTACAGAAATTTTTCTTGATACTCACTCAGTAAGGTTGCATGGGATTGAAAGGCTTCTAAGACCCAAAGTATCATATCATCAAACTCGTACCTTTTTTCCTTTTGCATGAGCTGAACATAGATCGGAAAGCACGAAGCCAAGGCCAACAATCGATCTGATTTTACTTTTTCTTGGTCAATCAAATGCTGTTTAATTTCACCCTTTTTAAAGTTTTTGGTATTTCTGCTATACCGAAACTTAGGATCTGATTCCAGTCCACTTAAATGTTTAGCAACGCTTTTTTCAATATCCGCATAGTTCCAGCTTTCTTGCTTCATCAATCGAAACAAGCGGCTTAATGCTTTTTCATTGACATACCTGAAAAGCTGGTTTTTGCGCAGTAAATGATTTTTATCCAAGCCGTCGATAAGGTCTCGAATGATTTTTATTCTTTCTAACTCTGTGATTGGCTGCCAATCATAAAAGCCAAAATAAACGGCATGTTGTTGAATAATGCTATTACAAAACGAATGAAATGTGGTAATGGTAACTTTATGCGCCTCCGGCCCAATCCATTCCAGTAAGCGACTTCTCATGGCATGGGCTCCTGCATCGGTGTAGGTTAAGCAAAGGATATGCTCAGCACCTGTATCTGTTTGATGTAATATTTGACCTACGCGTGCAGCCAGTACATGCGTTTTACCAGTTCCTGGTCCAGCAAGCAGAATCATAGGGCCATCCAATTGCTGAACGGCTTCTTTTTGCTTTGAATTTAATGCAGCTAATGCTTTTTTGAACTGGTTATTTCTATTCACTTGTAACTAGAAGAGAAGGGCGTAGTTCCGTTCTCAATTGATCTAAATCTCTAAATAAAATTCGTCTTCTGTTGAAAGATATAATTTTTTTAGACTTTAGCTCATTCATCAGAATAGTTACTTTCTGTCTAGAGGTAAAATTAAGCTCAGCTATATCTTGATGAGTCAGATTTATTTTGACTTCTTTCTCAAAACCTACTGCACGGCCCTCCTTTTCAGCTAAATTGATTAAAAACTCCAGGATACGGCTTCTGCTATCCATAAAGATTAATTTCTCAAACCTTTTTTCCAGCTGCATACGACGTTTCACTATGATGTGATTAACAACCGTATTAATTTGGGGTTGTTCCAGTAAAATCTTTTTAAAAGCTTCTTTATCAATCGATAATACAACTGAAGGCTCCAGTGCATTAACCGACTCCGTATATAGAGTATTATATAGGGCTAACTCACCAAACAAGTCTCCCGGATTGAATATCTCTTTTATAAATTTCCTGCCAGTTGGTGAGGAACACTCGGCCTTGAGTGCACCAGACTTAAGTATAAATATTTGATCAGCTGGATCCTGATCTTGGAAGACGTAGATTCCCTTATTTAGAGTATATTCTATAAAGAGATCCGATTGAAGCTTTTCGTTTTCAATATAATCCAAAAAATTTGGGGCAAAATTTTCATTCTTATATGCCATAAAACACTTTTTTAGTCAAGGGCATTCTCAAATAAGTGCTTACTCATCCGGCATAAGAGAAAATCTTTTTTGCAAATTATTGATCGAGGGATTCAAATCACGCATCTGCAGGTACCTTTCTTTAACGGTTAGATTCTTCTTGATCACCGGTTTCTCGTCTTGAGGCTTTTGTTCCACGGTAATATCAAACTGCAGATCTTTAACCTTTAGTGCTTGACGAATAAAAATCATCAGCTCTTTTTCCTTCACAATATCAGCTTGTTGAAGTTTAGACGATACCTTAATATTCAAAAAATTATCATTTAAAGACAAGTCCACTGACACCAAACTCTGCTTAATAATATCAGATTCGACTTTACTAACGTACTCATCCCACTTTTCTTGAATGAGTTCAATGGTAAGATCACTAGCATTTACATGTGTTTCTGTATGTTCATCTTCTAGTTCATGCTCTAAAGATTCTAGAGAACTAATTTTGCCGATTTTTAATTTTACTCCTTTTTTACGCTGTAAATCAGGAGTCTGAACAGCTGGTTTCGGTATTTCGGTTGTTGGAGGTGCCGGTTCTACTATTTCCTGAACAGGTGGTTTTGTGGATGCGACCTGCGATTCTGAAGGTGTTAAATTAGACTTTTTTTTTTGGGTAGGACTATTTTCTACTGAAGCAGGTCCAGTAATAGCCGTTTCAATAGCAGCAGAAAGGTTTGTAATTTTCATCAACATAACCTCCACTAAAAGCCGCTTATTCCTTGCTTGCCTGTATTCTACATCTGTAGAAGTAGCTAATTGAAGTGCGGAAAGCAAAAAAGATACAGAGGCTGCCGAAGCTTGTTCCTCATAACGATTTCTAATATTCTCGCTGCATTCCAATAAGGCAATACTCTCTTTGTCTTTACACACTAGTAGATCGCGAAGATGTTCTGCCAGGCCAGTAACAAAAATATCCCCTTCAAAACCTTTATCTAATACTTCATTAAATAGAAGTAAAACCTTTGGCATGTCCTCCACAAGCATAGCATCAACAAATTTGAAGAAATAGTCTTGATCTAGGACATTCAAATTATTGATTACATCCGAATACAGAATTTCGTCACCACTTGAACTTACAATTCGATCAAAAATGGAGAGCGCATCTCTTAGTGCTCCGTCCGCTTTTTGGGCTATGATGTGTAATGCGTCTTCTTCGGCCTTTATATTTTCTATTGCACAGATTCCTTGAAGATGCTCCACCATACGTTTAACCTGAATACGCTTGAAATCATAAATTTGACATCGAGATAAAATAGTCGGAATTATTTTATGTTTCTCCGTTGTAGCTAAAATAAAAATAGCGTGCTCTGGTGGTTCTTCCAGTGTTTTAAGAAAAGCATTGAAGGCTCCTTGGGATAACATGTGAACCTCATCAATGATGAATACTTTATAAGCCCCTTGCTGAGGTTTGAAACGTACTTGTTCATTTAAGGCACGAATATTTTCTACCCCATTATTAGACGCTGCATCTAACTCGACAATATTAAAAGAAGTGTTTTTACTAAAGGAAGTGCAACTTTCACAAGTACCACAGGGTTCCTTTTCTTCTGTAAGGTTTTGACAATTCAATACCTTAGCCAAAATCCTTGCACAAGTTGTTTTCCCAACTCCACGGGGACCACAGAATAAAAAAGCATGCGCCAGATGATCATTCTGCAAAGCATTCTTTAATGTTTGAGAGACATGTTCTTGTCCTACAACATCAACGAATCTATTCGGTCTATATTTACGTGCTGAAACAACAAAATTTCCCATTTAAAAAGAGGGCTTTTATGATTTTCTTACTTTTGCAAGGAATAAACTAATAAGTTAGTGCTAATGCTGCAAAATACAAAAATTCAACACGGATGAAGAATTTTTTGTTTTGAGTAATAAAGGCTAAAATATTAAACGACCATTATCTATGAAAATAGCTGTCGCTCAACTCAATTATCATATCGGTCATTTTGAGAAAAACCTCAATCAAATCATTGAGGCTATTGACCAAGCAAAAGCATCAAATGCAGACCTCATTCTATTTGGAGAGTTGGCAACTTGTGGTTATCCCCCAAGAGATTTTTTAGAATTTAATGATTTCATCCAAAAGTCAAATAAATCGCTTGAAATCATTAAGCAACATGCGGATGATATAGCAGTAGTTGTAGGCGCTCCTACCATTAATCCGGTTCCAGAGGGAAAAGACTTATTCAATTCAGCCTATTTTTTTTACCAAAAGACCTTACAGCACGTTCAACACAAAGCATTACTTCCAACCTACGATGTATTTGATGAATACAGATACTTTGAACCTGGGAGTCATTTCCAAACCGTTTCTTTTAAAGGCAAACAAATCGCATTAACGATATGCGAGGACATATGGAATATTGACAATACCAATCCATTATATACCTTCTCTCCTTTAGACCAATATGAAGCAGGTTCCTTTGATTTAATTTTAAATCTTTCCGCTTCTCCATTTGCGCAACAGCATACAGAAGAAAGAAGGCATATCGTTCAGGCAAATGCAGCTCGTTATAATACTCCAGTTTTCTATGCAAATCATGTTGGCGCCCAAACAGAATTGATCTTCGATGGAGGCTCTTTAGTATCTAATTCGAGAGGAGTCATAGTAGAAGAACAAAACTTCTTTGAACCTAGTATAGCCTATTATGATTGGAGTGAAATAGAGGCACAAACAGTATCGAAGGTGAACCCGATTCACAACATGGAGCTGATTCGTCAAGCCTTGGTTACAGGAATTCGAGATTATTTTGCAAAATTGGGTTTAAAACAAGCTATACTTGGACTTTCAGGAGGTATTGACTCTGCACTAGTGACAGCACTTGCTACTCAAGCTTTAGGAAAAGAAAATGTACTAGCTGTATTAATGCCATCAGAATATTCCTCCGATCACTCTATAAGTGACTCTATAGAGCTAGTCAATAATCTGGGTATAAATCACCAAATCATACCTATCACACCCGTTTATCATGCCCTCCTTGAGCAGCTTAAACCTAGTTTTGGAAACCTACCCTTTAGCGTTGCAGAAGAAAATCTTCAATCTAGAAGTCGTGGCGTTTTATTAATGGGCATTTCGAATAAACTAGGCCATATTCTGTTGAATACCTCCAACAAAAGTGAATTAGCAGTAGGGTATGGAACACTCTATGGAGACATGTGCGGAGGCTTATCAGTGATTGGAGACCTATATAAAACAGAAGTCTTTGCACTTTGTAGACATTTAAATAAATCTGGTATCATTATTCCAGAAAATATCATTACCAAACCACCATCAGCAGAATTACGTCCAGACCAAAAGGATAGTGATAGTTTGCCAGATTATGATATTCTGGACACTATTTTAAAAGAGTATATAGAAAACAGGAAAGGACCAGAGGAAATCATACAGCTTGGCTATGACCGAACTTTAGTAAAGCGAATTCTTGGTTTAGTCAACAGAAATGAATTCAAACGATACCAAACAGCACCAGTCCTAAGAGTGAGTTCGAAGGCCTTTGGTATGGGTAGACGGCTTCCAATTGTTGCTAAGTATTTAAATTAAAAAAGGAGCTCCAAAGAGCTCCTGTCCAAACACAATAAAATCTGAATTAGCTATTCTAACTAGACCAGCTTGATACTTAATCTAAACATCAATTTAATTTGACATACATTATTTCCCTATTTATATCGATAAACTGATCAAAATTTCTGACCGATTAATATTCATTAACACTAATCAATTTCAGACTATTCATCTGATCACCAGTCCTAAAAACAATCAGATAGTTTCCTGCTTTCAGTCTACTCACATCAATTTGATGGGAACCTGCTTTAAGCACCCCTAAGTCCAACATGACTTGACCTGTTAGATCAAAAATCTGTGCTTGATCAACATCGAATGCTACGTTGATATTTAAAACATCGACCATTGGATTAGGGAATAGCTGTACACCCTCTAATGAAGTATTCGTTTCAGTCGCAGTGATGTCGCTCTCTTCATTGGGTTCAAAACATGCTACCTCAATCATAGAATCGACAACCTTAACCATAAGGTCATTGAGTGGAAGCACCTCTGTTTTATCATTTGAGGCATCTAAATGCTTACCTCCTACACCTGAATCATCGGTTAAATACAGGTAAGTACCATTAGTCTGGATGGCTAATGCTTTCATTAGGTATTCTGTATTTTTATCAATACCTGAACCTGTAATAGGAATCAATCTAATACCTAATTCTGCTGCCTTAAGTACACTTCTATTCACTCTTTCAATGGAAGCGGAATCTTGGTGTGGAGGAGCATCTAAAATAATGAAGGCTATTTTTGCCATAGCGTTTTTAGACCAATTAATAGAAGTCGTTAACTCCTCTAATGCCACATCTATTGCTTCCGGAAAATCTCCACCGCCAGCTGCTCTTTGATCTTGAACAAAAGTATTAAGTGCACTCAAATCCGTACTTAATGCTTTTCTTCTACTCAAATATTGATCTTGATGATCCCTGTAGAAAATTGCCCCACTTCTAATCGTTTTTTGATCATCCAATTTCCCTACCCGATCTATAACATCTTCCACTTCTTTCTTTAGGTAATTGATTTCATCTCCCATTGAACCTGTGGCATCTACCACGAACATGATATCTACTACTGCATTAGTCGAGCATGCGGTATTTACTTGGATTTCCAGCTTCTCATTAGCTTTAATATTGGGGAATTCAAAAGACATTCCATTATAAGTTACCCTACAAGCAAACCGATTAGAATTAGCGGTTTTTAGGAACAATTCTGCAACTCCTTTATTATCCGTTCTTCCAGCACTTAATCGAGTCCCATCTTCGCCTATTAATTCAATGTAGGCATGTACTAAAGGCAGTCCCTGCTCATTGTACAATAGGATGGTTTGCCTATTGATAGGCTTAAAAGACCAGATATCAGCAAACTCCGCAAATTCTTCCTCCACTTGATCAGACCATAGATCCCAGTTGGCTAAATCATTCCATTCAGATGCTGTTAAAGTACCTGCCTGAATGTCTTGATTACTTGATGGGTCATCTGTTGGAACAATCGATTCAACGGGTATTCCTTCTGGTTCAGTATCCATGTATCCAACAGCATCTACATCATAAGTGCTGGGTACAGACTTGTCTTTACGTCCGCGCTTTTTTGCCTTACTTGCCACAACAGGGGCTCCTGTCAATGTTTCAATAGCCATAGATTCTTCCATTGGAGCAGCAACAGGATCATACGAATAAGGTTCTTCTTTTACTTTTTCCCACTTTCCATCTTCCATCACATATGAAGCATCTCCAACTCCTAAATCAAAGGTCTCCAATTTAAAAATACCTGCAGGCATAAGGAGGTCATTGAATGATTGGATCCCAGCTAAATCTTGATGTCCTATTTTAAGGTCATAAGTTCCTGAGGATAATCCATTAATGATTACTAAACCTGTAGAATCAGTCAAGTGAAAGCTTTGCATACCAAATTCATCTACCAGATAAACCTTGGCCTGAGGAAGTGGTTTTCCTTCCTGTAAGACTAAAGCACATAAGGAAGATTGGGCCCAAAACACTTGATGGGACAACAATAGGATTAGTGTGAAAAGGAGTTTAGATAAACGCATAATTTTGGGTTTTACACGATACATTATTTAATGATTCGCAACTATCTAACGCTATTATGATGCAAAAATTGACTGTTGTGGTTATTATTTTGAAAATGAATTGGTTTAAAGAAAAGTTAATTACCTTTGTGACTTCCAATTTGAACATTTTGCAACCATAAAATAGCAACTCAGCTGTATGAAAAAGATAAAATCAGCCTTGATTTCCGTTTTCCACAAAGAAGGGCTTGAGCCTATTATTAAGAAGATGATTGAATTAGACATCAAGATTTATTCTACAGGAGGTACTCAGAAGTTTATTGAGGGTCTTGGTGGACAGGTAAATCCAGTGGAGGAATTAACAGGCTATCCCTCAATCTTAGGCGGGAGAGTGAAGACTCTACATCCAAAAGTTTTTGGCGGCATTTTAGCAAGAAGAGAACCAGATCATTTAGGTCAATTGGACCAATATGAAATTCCGACTATAGATTTAGTAGTGGTGGACCTGTATCCATTTGAGGCTACGGTTGCAAGTACAACAGATGAAGAAGCTATCATTGAAAAAATTGATATTGGCGGTATAGCCTTGATTCGTGGGGCTGCAAAAAACTTTAATGATGTAGCTATTGTTCCTGCGCAATCCTCTTATGGAATGCTTCAAGACATACTGGATAATCAAGGAGGTGCTACAACATTAGAACAAAGAACCCAATTAGCTGCTGAGGCATTTGCGGTGAGTTCACATTATGACAGTGCAATCTTTAACTACTTCAATAAGACTCAAAAGTTAGATCATTTCAAAAGGAGCCATACATTTGGAAAGGTACTTAGATACGGAGAAAACCCCCACCAATCTGCGTCTTATTATGGAGATTTAAACGACATGTTGGAGCAGTTAAGTGGTAAAGAACTTTCCTTCAATAACCTAGTAGATATAGATGCTGCTGTTGGGCTAATGAAGGAATTTAAGGATGAAAAACCAGCTTTTGCTATTCTAAAACATACCAATCCTTGCGGAGTGGCCATCCGTTCTACTGTATTAGAAAGTTGGCATGCTGCGTTAGCAGGTGACCCGGTTTCAGCATTTGGCGGTATTTTGATTTCTAATCGTACCATAGACTTTGCTACTGCAGAAGAAATTGATAAGCTATTCTATGAAGTATTAATTGCGCCAGGATTCGATAATGATGCTCAGGCATTATTGACTAAAAAATCAAAACGTGTCTTATTGAAAATCAAACATTGGAACATTCAAGAGAAGTCCTACAAGAGTTTATTGAATGGAACTATTGTTCAAGATACCGATCTATCCATAGAAACGGAGCACCAAATGACTGTTGCTACCAAAGCTATCCCAAGTGGCACTCAGATGGATGACCTGCTATTTGCGAGTAAGTGTGCCAAGCACCTCAAGAGTAATACCATCGTTTTAGCAAGGGAAAATCAACTTCTAGGTATGGGTTGTGGACAAACCAGTAGAGTTGATGCTTTAAAGCAAGCCATCACAAAAGCAAAGCACTTTGGATTTGAGTTAGAGGGTTCTGTTATGGCATCTGATGCTTTTTTCCCTTTCCCAGATTGTGTAGAGATTGCGGATCAAGCAGGTATAAAAGCTGTTATTCAGCCAGGAGGATCCATCAAAGATCAACTTAGCATCGATTATTGTGATGCCAACGGTCTTGCCATGGTTATGACTGGAGTTCGTCATTTCAAACATTAAATCCTGAGTGGTGAGCAACCTTTGTTTAGACATAGGAAATACCCGTTGGAAAGCTGGTGTGTATGAAGGGGAATCATTAGAAACCTTGAAGGTATTTGATTCGCAACATGCATTAGCAGAAATAAAAGCACTCTTATACAACCATTCCATTGAGTATACAATCTTTTCAACAGTTAACCAGGTAAGTGAAGAGGTACTACATTATCTCCAAGCGCATACTCAGGTCCTAGAATTAAATCATACAACTCAGCTTCCGATTCAATCCAAATATGAGACACCTCAAACCTTGGGTCCGGATCGAATAGCTGCAGTCATGGGAATTTTCGGATTGTTTGAGCAGGCACTTGTGATTGATGTAGGCACATGTATCACTTATGATGTTTTAACGAATGGTAATATCTATCAAGGAGGAAATATTTCTCCCGGATTAAGTATGCGTTTGAAGGCACTGAACCATTACACTGGAAAATTACCTCTAATTGATCCTACTATGGATGAACTTGTATTTATTGGAAGCTCTACTGAACAAGCTATTCAGGTAGGTGTAATCCAAGGAATACTTCATGAAATAGAGGGATTCATTGATCAATATTCCAGTAGATACGGGGAGTTGTCCATAATTATGACTGGAGGAGATTCAAATTATTTGGTAGAGCGCCTTAAAAAAATGATATTTGTACGCCCAAATTTGGTATTAGAAGGGCTTAGTAAAATTTTAGTACATCATGTCCAAAATAAATAAGTCGGCTTTAAGCCTGTTCTCTTTACTTTTTCTAGCACAGATTATTCTTGCTCAACCTAAAGATAATTCTCCTTATTCGAGAATGGGAGTAGGTGACTTAAGCTCTTTGCCATACACTGCCAATTTGGGTTCGGGAGGATTCACTGCAGGATTTAACGATCCATTTCAAATAAATTCAATGAACCCAGCAGCTTTGGGTTATCTCAGAGCTACTTCTTATGAATTTGGGTTTAACATGGCTTATAAAAACTTGCAACAAGATGACCTAAGCCAAAATGTTTGGTCTGGGAATTTAAAAACCCTTGCCTTAGCCTTTCCAGTATTTAATCCTGTAAATACTTCAATGGATAGGGTTGAACGAAAGTTAGAATGGGGGATGCACTTTGGTTTGTCACCCTTTTCCACAGTTGGATATGACATTAGGACTATTGATGATTTAGATCAGGTGGGTTCTGTTTTTAATTCCTTTCAAGGAACTGGAGGAACTTATCGATTGAATTGGAGTAATGGTTTCAAGATTGACAATATAGCATTTGGTATAAGCGTTAATAGATTTATAGGAAACATCAATAGTAATAGAACTATATCTATACCGAGTCAATCTATTTCATATGTTAATATCTATTTAGATGATTATAGCGTTCGCTCCTGGCAATATGCAGCAGGTTTCCAATACACACTAAATTTTGGTAAAAAGGAAACGGATGCGGGAAAAGAAGTTATGGGTAATTCGCTTGTCATTGGAGCATATGGAAATCTAGGAAGCGATATGAGGTTTAGAGCCTCCCAATTATACACATCTATTAATGATATCTATGCTCCTTTTGGTATTGACACCTTGGTAAATACCACAAATATTGATTTGGAGTCGACACTTCCTGCATCTTTTACAGCAGGTTTTGTGTATAAGAATGGTACAAAATTTAAATTTGGCTTCGATTTCACTCAAACTTTTTGGTCTGAATTTGTTAATCCATTAAGATCTGAGTTTTTAAGCGACGCAACTCGCATAAATACGGGAATCGAATTTGTACCAGACGCTAACTCATATAACTCATATTCGAAGCGCATAAGATACCGTGCAGGCTTTATTTATGAGAACGATTATAGAGTAATAGGCACCAATCTTAAAAATATTGGCATCACTTTAGGGGTAGGCCTCCCGATAAGACTTCCAAGGCAGCAGGTTTCAGCTGTTAACTTAAGTTTAGAGTTGGGAAGTTTTGGTGTAGAGGATTACATCACCGAGAATTATGCCAAATTAAATGTTGGTTTCACATTGAATGATAACCTTTGGTTCTTTAAACGAAAATTCTTTTAAAAATGCAAAAGCATCAATTTGTATCTGCGTTGTTTTTGGGCGCATTATTCTTATTAGCTAACCCGACTAAAATCAATGCTCAGTGCAACACATGGAATGATCACGAGGAAAAAGATGATATTTTAGGATCCTATTCTGTACTTCAGGATTTTATGGATGGTGAATCGTATGATACTGCATTAGAATACTGGCAGAATGTATACACTAAGGCTCCTGCTGGATCGGGAGAAAATGCATCTGTATTCCAATATGGACGTCAGATTTATATTGCGTTCCTACAAAACGAAACTGATGCAACCAAGCATCAGGAGTATATAGACATGATTACCAAGCTTTATATGGAAGAAATGGAATGCTTCCCCGACAATAAGGGAGTTGCATTAGCCAATCTTGCGTTTGATATGTTCTACTACTTGCAGGTTCCATATTCAAAGTTGATAGAAACGGTTGAACAATCGATAGATGTATTGGGTACGCAAGCAGAGTACTCTATTTTCATACCTTACGGATATGCAGCAGTATATCAATATCAAAATAAATTCATCGATGCTGAAAAGGCGCGTAATATCTATCTACAATTAGAGGAAATCATTGATGCTAGAACTGCAGATAAGGATCCTTACTTAGATTATTACAACGATGCATGGGCGAATGTAAAAGCTCAATTTACAAGCATAGAAACGGAAATATTTGACTGTAATTACTATCAAAACAAATTCCGTCCTGACTTTGAAGCTGGTGAAGAAGATGTTGAAGTGCTGAAGTACATGGTGGTTATGATGACAAAGCAAGGATGTGCGGATGATGATGCTTTTGTAGTTCAAGTTAGAACGAAGTATGAGGAGTTAGCAGCAGCCATTAATGCGGAAAAGCTGGAAGAATTTTATGCTGAAAATCCAGCTGCGCATGCAGCGGACTTATATAAGGAAGGCAATTATGATGAAGCTATCGCAAAATATGAAGAAGCTGTTGCGAAAGAGGAGGCAGGAGAAAATAACAATGAAAATCTTGCACAATATTACTTCGCAATGGCGTCAATTACAGGAAGAAAATTGAATCAATACTCTGATGCGCGTTCTCTAGCTTTAAAAGCTGCTGGCTATAAATCAGGGTGGGGTCAACCTTATATGTTGATCGGTGATTTATACGCTAGTTCATCAAGAAATTGTGGATCTTCTGATTGGGACCATTCTGTAGCAGTACTTGCGGCGATTGATAAATACCAATATGCAAAGTCCATTGACAGCGAAATTGCTGGAGAGGCTAACAAGAAAATTGCTAACTATAGAGACTTTATGCCTGATGGAGAGACTGGTTTTATGATGGGAGTAAAAGAGGGTCAAAAGGTTAAGGTCAACTGTTGGATCGGAGAAAAAGTGAAAGTGAGATTCAATTAATATCATTTAAGTTTCAAAAAGCAGCCACTTTCATTAGATTTGAAAGTGGCTGTTTTTATTTAAAACCTATTCATCCATGAAATATTCACTATTCGTTTTACCTATATTTTTTGTTTTGGCCTGCACACCCAAGGTCAGTCAAGTTGTAGATACTGCCGATGTCACTGATACAGCACCAACCAAAGAGGAATTAGGCCTCAGTCCTTGTGATAATTTTGATGATGCATTTGATCCAGATGAGACTTCTGCTAATTACATTATCTATAAAGATTTCATTGATTACGAAAACTACGATGAGGCCTTTAAACTTTGGCTAAATGTATATAATGAAGCTCCAGCAGCCGATGGAAAGCGAGATGATATTTTTACCGATGGAGTATTTTTTTATGAACGCTTAGCGATGGGTGCTCCAGACTCTATTACCAAAGCTCAATATGTAAATAGAATTTTTGAATTATATGAAGAAGCAGCTGTCTGTTATCCTGAGCGATCAAGTAACCTAAAGGCTAAAAAAGCATTTGATCTTTTCTTCAAGTTTCCTGACATGGCTTCAAAACTGGATATTTTTTCCTTATTCAAAGAGGCACTTGATGAAGATCGTTCTACCAAACAATACTTCGTACTTAACCCAATGACTTCTTTGTTGGTAGATTTATATTTATCCGAATCCATCAGTAAAGAAGAAGCATTGGAATATGCCCAACTTATGCAACAAATCTTGGCCGAAGGATTGCGCAATTGTACGGGTAAAGAATGTGATAACTGGAAAATAATAGAAGGCTATGTTCCTCAGCGACTTGAAGCCTTTGAAACCATCAAAGGTTTTTATGATTGTTCCTACTATTTAGAAAAATATTATCAGGACTTTTTGGACGATAGCACCAATTGTGAGGTCATTCAAACGTTATATATCCGATTGAATTGGGCCGATTGTGCACCTGAAGATCCTAGGTTCCAAAAACTGATTGCTGCTGCAAATGATTTATGCGTGGAGGATAAAGAACTTAAAGTAGCTTACAATCTACTAAGAGCCGGTTCTTTCAAAAGTGCTATTGACGCATTTATTGAAGCAGAGGCAGCTACAGATGAAGTAGAAGAAAAAGCTGCGATTAATTTTATCATAAGCAAAATCTATTACGCACACTTGAAAAATTTCCCTAAAGCTAGAAATTTTGCTCTATTAGCCGCTGAGCAAAAACCCAATTGGGGAGAACCTTATTTGCTCATTGGGAGACTATATGCTTCCAGTGGACCCTTATGTGGCCCTGGAACAGGATGGGATAGTCAAATAGTAGTTTGGCCCGCAATAGATAAGTGGAACTATGCCAAGCGCATTGATCCATCTGTAGCAGCGGAAGCCAATAAGATGATTAGGCAGTATTCAAAGTTTATGCCAAACAAAGAGGATCTATTCTTTAGGCAACTAAGTGCAGGACAAGCTTTCCGAGTAGGCTGTTGGATTCAGGAGAATACCAGCATACGTACTTCTGATTAAGAAAAAAGGAGTTGATGACTACATCAACTCCTTTTTTTATTTTGGATTCGAAATTTTCAAGTAATTCTCCAAGGCCATAGTCATGGATGGTGATTCTGGAGAAGGTGCCTTAATATCAATGATTAGTCCTCTATCTAATACTTCTTTACTCGTTGAATTACCAAAAACAGCAATACGGGTAGCATCCTGGGTAAATTCAGGGAAGTTTTCATAAAGGGATTTGATTCCTAATGGACTAAAGAAAATCAGCACATCGTATTTTACATCACTCAGATCAGAAAGGTCACTACTAACGGTTCTATACATCATAGCATCTTGCCAATCAAATCCTTTTTCTGTTAAGAAATTAGACACGTTTTTTGATCCAAGATTAGAACATGGTAACAAGAATTTTTCCTTGTCTTTATGCTTCATTAAAGCTGCTTCCAAATCTTGCACTGTACGTTTACCAGCGAATACTTTACGTTTACGATAAGTGATAAACTTTTGGAGATAATTGGCAATGGCCTCTGTTAAACAGAAGTATTTCATATCTCCAGAAACTTTTATCCTCAAATCTTCACAAATTCTAAAGAAATGATCTATTGATAATTTAGAAGTGAAAATTATTGCGGTGTATTCGTCTGGTTTAATCTTTGTTTTCCTAAACTCCTTAGAGTCTACTGGCTCCACATGGATAAATGGTCTCCAGTCAATAGTCAGACCGTAAGACTCCTCTAATTTGTAATAAGGTGAACGTTCTGGTTTTGGCTGGGATACAAGAATGGTTTTAATCTTCTTATATCTGTTTGAGTTTTCATTAGCAATTTCTGCAGACATGCAAAAACTAGTTTTAGTTAACTTAAAATGCCTTTTTATATGATTCTTTTAAGGTGACAATACCTTAGTTAAGATCACAATGGGCGCTACTTCTGTGCTGCAAATATACAACAAAAAGTGCAACTTATTTAATGCTAAAAACTTTGAAGCCAAAAACATGCCACGTACCGCCCTGTAAGTCAACAAAACAAGAAGCACAAACAAAAATGCAGACTGTATAGCACCCATATAATTAACTTGCCCATAAAGCAAAAGCAAATTCATTGGTAATAAAAACAAGCCAAATACTGAAGCAAACACAATGATGGTGAATATATACAAATTCACCTCTTTTTTAACGGGTAATAGAATGCTAGTAAAATGGAGAAGAATAATCTTACCTAAGTGAATCAATAGAATAGCTAAAAATAATAATCCAAATTGAGCATAAAGATTATATCCACCAATTCGAGCCTCATCAAAACTAAAAAAGATGAAAATACTTAAGTTGAGTAAGTAATTAAGGAACAGTAAAGAATAAGGTAATTCCACCCTATTTCTCATAGCCCTTCTAAATTGTCTTAAGAGGTTGTCACTTACAAAGGCACGAAACGTTTTTCGAATAAATGACCGAAAAAATATAGATACAAAAACTAAGTAGGCCAAGGATAACATGACCAATAAGAATTTTATTCTAGAGTCGGATTCTTGTTCATATAATGCCACCTCCCGTTGTTTTTCCTTTATGGCTTGTTGTCTAACTTCAGGAGCAAGAACGGTAACACGGACTATATCAAAAGGATTATCTGTTGTGAATAATACAGGTTCATTTATTATATCTGTAGTCACAATAGAATCCATACGAAAGACTAGCTCAAAGGGATTTGTTTCTCCTTGTGCATGAAGCCCAATTGCTGTCCAGTATATTAAACAAAGTACTAGGTATAGCTTTTTCATTAATACTTTTTCTCTTGCATGATTAAAGTTAAACTATTTTATTCATGTTAGATAATTGCGCATATATCAATTTGAGGGTTTGTTTGGCTTACATCTTATGTTAGTTGTTTGTACCTTGCAACATCAGAAGGTTGAGCAGAAAAAATGAATAACAAAGTAATATTAAGGATTGTAGGCTTTGGGGTGTTGAGTATTCTTGCCATTATGGGTTTGCAAGCCTTTTGGTTGATTAAGAGTTACCGAACCAACTACCAAGAATTCACAGAAAAGACCCTATATGCCTTGAATAATGTGGCCAGAGAGTTTGAAAAACTAGGGACACCTGTTCCAGATTACGACATCGTGAAGCAGCCGGCTTCCAATTACTTTGTTGTTAATGTCAATGATGAAATTAATGCCAATAATTTAAGGCACTTCTTACTACGTGAGTTTACTAAGGTAGGACTAAACGAAGACTTTGAATATGGAATCTATGACTGTGCAACGAATCAGATGATTCATCATGACTTACTGTCTTTCAGCCCTAACAATGAACTAACAGACCCAGAAGATAATCCACTCTTGATTTACGACGAATATACGTATTACTTCGGTATTCGATTTCCAAATAGATCGTTTGAAATATTAAGTACAATGACTGCGTCCATTGTACTCAGTGGGATATTACTTGTTACTATTCTTTTCTTTCTTTTTTCACTTAGAATCATTCTTCGACAAAAGCGCTTATCCGAACTTCAGAAAGATTTCATCAACAATATGACCCACGAGTTTAAAACACCCATTTCGACCTCTGAAATTGCTGCACAGGTATTCCTAGATGATCAAAGTGTACAAAAGAATCCACGATTAAATCAATATGCTCACATACTGAAGAGCCAAATCAATCGGTTAAATGATCAAGTAGAACGAGTACTACAAATAGCGCAGGTAGGGCAACAAGGCATGAAGCTAAATATCAAAGAAATAGATTTCGCTCAAATGCTTGAAGAAATTGCAGCAGACACAAGACAAGAAATTCAAAAATTAGGCGGTCAATTAGATCTTGTACTTCCTGATACAGAAGTGCTAATCCAAGCAGATGCCATCCACCTTAAAAATGCGATTTATAGCTTATTAGATAATGCCAAAAAGTACAGAAAAGCTGAACCAAAGATAGAGTTAGGTATCCTTCAAAAAGGAGATCGTAATATATTCTATATTGAAGATAATGGCGTTGGTATACCAACCGAATACCAGGACAAGGTCTTTGATAAATTTTTTAGGGTGCCAACTGGGGACTTGCACAATGTAAAAGGCTTTGGTCTAGGGTTATTTTATGTAAAAAATATTTGTGCCTTACACGGTTGGAATATCAAACTAAGCTCTGACCCTCAAGATGGAACTCGAATAAGCATCAAGCTGAAATAAATAGTATGACGAACGATAAACCAAAGATTCTTTTTGTAGAAGACGATGAAACCCTCGGTTTTGTTACTAAGGAAAACTTAGAAATGAAGGGTCTAGACATTGTTCATTGCAAGGACGGGGAGGAAGCTATTACCTCTTTCAAAAAGGAGTCTTTTGACCTATGTATTTTTGATGTTATGCTTCCAAAAATTCATGGATTTGATCTCGCTGAACAAGTGCGCACACTTGATCAAGAAATTCCTATTCTTTTTCTAAGTGCTAAATCCTTGAAGGAAGACCGAATCAAAGGATTAAAGCTGGGTGCCGACGATTACATTACTAAACCTTTTAGCATTGAAGAGTTGAGTCTTAAAATTGAGGTTTTTTTAAAGCGCAAGCACATCAATAATACGGGTAAATATGATATCGTTCAGATTGGTCAAATGATATTTGATCATAGAAACCTATGCCTTATACTTGCTGATCAAACGGAGCAACAACTGACTCAAAAAGAAGCTGATCTACTTCGATTGTTCATCGAAAACAAAAACATTGTTCTAAAAAGAAATGAAATTTTGGAGAAGCTCTGGGGGGAAGATGACTACTTTATGGGCAGGAGTTTAGATGTTTTTATTTCTCGCTTACGCAAAATGCTCAAACAGGATGAATCCCTTAAAATTGAAAATATCCATGGGGTTGGATTCAAATTGAGTATATCTTAAAGGCTCAATTATTACAAGTTCCATTTTTCATATATCTTTGTTATCGCAAAATACTATCATCAAAGAATTGTAATAATCAGCTCTTTTCAATTGTCGTAATCCGTGTGGCATTAATATGACAAAATATCAAATGTGGTTCAGTATTTTTGCTTTCGGTATAATTAAAAACGAACAGTTTAAATCAATAACTGGATGTTATCTGGATTTAAAGCATTTACTATAACACATAACGAGGTCAAAGCTGGAAGTTTATCCAATTTTGTTTTGGATCAAGCTGATCAAGCAAAATCCTTAGGTACCCTCAAAGAACAGTTCCACATCAAGGAGCTCCTCTATCTTAATACCTGTAATAGAGTGCTCTTCTTCGTTTATACTGATCCACACCAAAATTTAGACAAAGCTGATTTTCTAAAAGCATTTAATCCAGCCTTAAGTGACGATCTAATTGATCAAGTCAGACTATATGCCAACCATGAAGCACTTACCCATTTGTATAGAGTGGCTGCATCATTGGAATCTATGGTCATTGGTGAGCGTGAAATATTTAGACAATTAAGGGAGGCATACACCCACTGCAAATCAATGGGTTTATGCGGAGACAATATCCGATTGGCTATGCGTTTTTGTGTGGAATCTTCTAAAGCTATTTATGCCAATACTCGAATAGGAGAACGCAAGGTATCCGTTGTTTCATTGGCCATGGAACAATTTTCAAAAAGGTCATTGGACAAAAGCTTACCTATAGTACTCATAGGAGCGGGACAAACGATTGACTTAGTTTGTAAGTTTTTGCCAAAACTAGGTTTTCAAAATATTCGAATTTTTAATAGGACTATTGAAAAGGCAGCACCGCTAGCCGAACAATTCCAGGAGGGGAAAGTTTTTACGCTAGATCAACTAGATCAATTTAAAGAGCCTTTCCAAGCCATGATTGTATGCACAGCATCTACAGAAGCTATTGTTACAAAAGAATTGATGAGCCGCCCTGCTTTCCAATCAATTAATAAACTTATCGTTGATCTATCTATACCTTTCAATGTAGAAAAATCTGTTCAAGATTTAGATCAAGTAGAATTGATTACGGTAGAAGAGCTTCAAGAAATTGCAAAAGTGAATATCTCTTTCAGACAAAATGAGATGGAGCATGCCATGGCTATCATTTCAGAGCGTTTAGAAGAGTTTAAAACAATCTATCAGCAAAGGCGTATTGAGCGAGCTATGGAAGATGTCCCTAAAGCCATTAAGAAAATAAAAGATCGAGCGGTGAATGAGGTTTTCCAAAAAGAATTGGCAGAGCTAGATGCTGATACGCAAGCACTGTTTATAAAAGCCCTAGATTATATGGAGAAGAAATGCATTGGAATCCCGATGAAAGCAGCTAAAAACATAGTCAAATAAAAAAAGGAAGGTGAAATCACCTTCCTTTTTTATTTATCTATTCAACTGTGGACGTTGCGCTCTGTTCGCAAGCTCCCAGGTCAAGTAAAATACGTGTTGACCAATCTTTTCCATTTTATCGAAATTGATCTTCTCTACTGTATCTGTTACCATATGGTAATCATCATGTGTTCCATTAAAGAAGAAAACAACTGGAATATTATTCCTTGCAAAATTGTAATGATCTGATCTATAGTAATACCTATTTGGATCATTCTCATCGTTATAGGTATAATCTAAAGCCAAGTTGTGATAGCCTAGGTTTACGCTTTCATTGATATCATGCAAATCTTGAGATAATTTATCAGCGCCAATAACATAAATATAATTCGGATTATCGCTATACTTTTTATCTACTCGACCAACCATATCTACGTTAATATCCACAATGGTTTGGTCAAATGGAATGATTGGATCATTGACATAATATGCTGATCCTAACAATCCTTTTTCTTCTCCTGACACCCAAATAAATACTACGGAGCGTTTAGGCCCATTGCCTTCTCTTTTAGCTTTAGCCATGGATTCAGCAACTTCCAAAATAGTTGTTGTTCCTGATCCGTTATCATCCGCGCCATTATAGATGGACTCTCCTCTTTTTCCTAAATGATCATAATGAGCCGTAACAAAAACAAACTCATCTTTCAATACAGGATCTGATCCTGTAATCATTCCAGATACATTAGAGCCAATTAATGTTCTAGTTTCCTTTTCAAAATCAAAGCTTACATTCGTTTTTACTGCTACGGACTTAGGATTACCAGTTTTCTCGATACTCTTACGAGCTTTGATTACTTTTTTACCTTTTTT
>CAXQNQ010000287.1:0-8093 GCA_964225135.1 Mesoflavibacter profundi | reverse complement strand
ACTAACCAACCAATAGCGCCTATATCCGCCCATGATAGCGTAGGATAATTGAATATGCTAGAATACTTGGCAGTTCCATCAAGTAATTGTTGGATTAAATCTGAGCGCTTAGCACCCAATGTCTCAGCCGCTGAATACAGATACAAACCGTGACCGGCTTCATCTTGAACTTTAGCTAAAAGTGCGACTTTTCTCCTCAAAGAAGGAGCACGAGTAATCCAATTACCCTCTGGAAGCATACCCACCACCTCAGAATGTGCATGCTGAGAAATCTGACGGATCAAAGTCTGTCTGTACTTCTCTGGCATCCAATCTCGAGCCTCGATTTTCTCTTCCGAGTCAATACGCGCTTGAAAAATCTGATTTAGGTTTTTTTCTATCATAATTCTTAAAAATTACAACAATAATTTGGTAGGCTGAAGTAGCTTAGTTTTCACTAAAAAATTACTTCTAGTACAAATATAACCAATTGAATTAAAAAAAACGAACACTTGTTCGGATTTTACTTCACCAGTTCATATTCAGGAGCTAATCTCCAATTATTGCTCTTATTATCATGGTTTCTAAACGTCGAACGACATCCTCCCGATCGGGATGATTTCTATAAAAAGCGGAGTAATGCAACCAATTGATCGAGGAAAACATAGAATACATCAATAATCGGGCATCCCGATCTTGCTTTCCACAACTAATCAAGCCCTCTTTGATGATTCGAAGTACTCGTTGCTCATAGCTTCTCCGAAGTTCCTTGAAAAAGGATAAATGTGGTTCTTGTAAATGCCTCCATTCATCATTGAATACGGTAACCGTAGTGGAATGTTCTAAGGACATCAAGATATGTAATCGAACCACAGCACGCATGCGCTCCTCATGATTCTGGTGGGTATGTTCTACTTTAGTTATTCCATTATGAAACTTCTCTGCATTACCAAAACAGATCAACCGCAACAAATCGTCCTTCCCCTTGATGTGATTATATAAGCTAGATACTGTAAGATTTACAGAATCAGCCACATCACGCATGGATGAAGCCGCATAGCCCCGCTCTTCAAAAAGCTTAGCTGCAGCATGAACAATTTGGTCCTTTTTCTTCACTGATTTATTTATTCATCAAAAGTGATACGCAGTTCATCAGATAGAGCAACTGACTTACAGGTCAAAATATAACCCGCTTCTACCTCTTCTGGTTCAAGCGCATAGTTAACTAACATCTTTACCTCCCCTTCTAACAGCTTAGCTTTACAGGTACAACAAACCCCACCTTTGCAGGCAAAAGGAAGATCTGCACCGGCTTTAAGTGCAGCATCTAATAGCATATCTTGATCCGATTCCATGTCGAAGGTAAATGAGTTATTATCTTGCGTAATAGTTAATCGAGCAGCCTTAGTATCAGTTATTACTTCAGCTTTTTTATCAGCCTCACTCGCATCAGGCGTGTAGAACAATTCAAAATGAATTTTACTCTTGTCTAAGCCCTTTTGCTCAAATACTTCTCGAGCAGACATGATCATTTCATAAGGTCCACAAAGGAATAATGCATCCGTATGGTCCACATTTACCAATTTATCAGCAAACACTTCTAACTTGGCTGCGTCTATCCGACCATAGAACAAATCTGCCCCACTGTGCTCTCTACTCAATACATTATAGATCCTAAATCGATTCATGTATTGATTCTTCAAGGATTCAATAGCTTCCTGGAATATGATATGCTCCGTATTTCTGGATCCGTAGAATAAAGTAAAAGTAGAGTTAGGCTCTTGAGTCAAAACAGACTTGAGAATAGACAGTACAGGGGTAATACCTGATCCTGCAGCTACGGCCACATAATTTTTTGACACAGACTCATCTAAATCTACGGTAAAATTGCCAGCAGGCGCCATGACATCTAGCACATCGCCTACTTTTAAAGTTTGGTTAGCATAGGTAGAAAAAACTCCACCTTCCACCTGTTTGATGGCCACTCTTAGTTCTTCATCAATGGGAGCAGAACAAATAGAATAGGATCGACGAACATCTTCCCCGGAAAGCTCTTTCCTCAAGGTAATATATTGTCCAGGCTTGAAAGTAAATAAGCTTCTCGTCTGCTCATCCAATTTCAACTTTACAGATACACAATCTGCTGTTTCCTGCACAATCTCCTCTACAATTAATGGATAAAATTTGGTCATGTTTGCTGTGGCTGATAAAATATTATATGCAAAAATATAAAACTTAAAAAAAGATTCAAGCAAACAACTGTTCGTTTAATAAAACAAACCTATTCCTATGGCAATAAACGCACAAAGGCGACCCCTTTAAGAGTCGCCTGTGCATATTATATTCTTTTCAGACCTAAATTAAATCGCGCTAACTTTCTTAGTCAACTTAGATTTTAGGTTTGACGCGTTGTTCTTATGAATCAAGTTACGCTTAGCCAATCTATCAACCATAGAGATCACCTTGGGCAAAAATGCCGCGGCCTCTTTTTTGTCAGTCATCCCACGAAGCTTTTTAATAGCTGTACGTGTAGATTTCTTGAAATAGCGATTGTGCAAACGCTTCTTAGCATCTTGTCTAATTCTCTTCAATGCAGACTTATGATGTGCCATCTTTTTCTTTTTTGACTTTTATTCAATCATTCCTCAATTCGGAACGCAAAAATAAGACTTATTTCCTAAAATTAAAACCCCCGCAATTTTTTTTTAAAGATTGACTCCAAAAAGTCAATCCTTTCAAGATTGTAAGGACTCCAAAAAGACCATTTATGGATATAAGTCTGGAAAAATAGGAATATTCATGCAGTTTTTTTTCCGAATTAGGGATTAATACTTGAAATTTGCGATGTTTTTCTGAACATTAAAGATTCAAATACAAATAACATATGCGGGAATGTCTATGCGACAATTCCAAACAAGACCGAGATGAAAGATTTATCGTTTATTTTTAACGCACACCCAAGCTATATTGAATCCATGTACTCCGATTACCAAGCCAATCCGGAGAATACGGAAGAAGGATGGAGGCTTTTCTTTAAAGGATTCGACATGGCGCTGAGCTCTAATGGTCATGCTGACACAACCAGTACAGCATTAGATTCCGACCAACTAGCCAAAGAAATCAAGGTATTTGCGATTATAAAGGCCTACAGAGACAGAGGACATTTAAGATCTACCACTAACCCCATTAGAGCTAGAAGAGATCGTATTCCAAATTTAGATCTTCAAGATTTTAATTTAACAGAAGCTGATTTAGCCAATAACTTTATGGTAGCTTCAGAAATTGGACTACCCACTTCTTCGCTAAAAACAATCATCGGTCAACTAGAAAGTATATACGCGGGTAATATAGGTTTTGAAACAAGCCATATCCTCACCAGAGAAAAAAGAAGGTGGTTACGCGAGCGCATCGAACGCCGCTCCTTATCAGAAGATTTTGGCCTAAGTATAGATAAAAAGAAAAGAATTCTAGAGAAACTAAATGGAGCAGTTGGATTTGAACGATTCTTACATACCAAATATGTAGGGCAGAAAAGATTTTCTTTAGAAGGTGGAGAATCTGCTATTGCTGCATTAGACTCCATTATAAATACAGGTGCGGAAGATAAGGTAGAGGAAGTAGTCATAGGAATGGCCCATAGAGGTCGACTTAATGTGCTGGCTAATATCATGGGTAAGACCTATGATATGATCTTCAATGAATTTGAAGGAAACTCTGTACCAGATCTAAGCTTTGGTGATGGCGATGTAAAATACCATTTGGGATATTCCTCTCAGGTAATCACGCCAACAGGTAAGGAAGTGCATCTTAAGTTAGCGCCTAACCCTTCGCACCTGGAATCCGTAGATCCAGTAGTAGAAGGCTTTGCAAGAGCAAAAGCTGATATCTTATATCAATCTGCTTACGATAAGATACTGCCTATATTGATTCATGGTGATGCAGCAGTTGCTGGACAAGGTGTGGTATATGAGACGGTGCAGATGAGTCAATTGGAAGGCTATTATACTGGTGGAACTATTCACTTTGTGATCAATAACCAAGTTGGATTTACGACTGATTTTACAGATGCCCGTTCGTCTACTTACTCAACTGCAGCGGCTAAACTAGTTCAAGCGCCAGTTTTTCATGTGAATGGGGATGATCCAGAAGCTGTTATTTTTGCTTGTCAATTAGCTGTAGAGTACAGACAAAAATTCAACTCTGATGTGTTCATTGATATGGTATGTTACAGAAAGCATGGACACAATGAAGGTGATGATCCAAAGTTCACCCAACCAGAGATGTATAACTTTATCTCCAAGCACGACAACCCAAGAGTTATTTATTCGAATAAATTAATTGCTCGTGGAGATGTAGATAAAGACATGGCCGAAACTATGGAAAAAGTATTCTGGTCAGATCTTCAAGCGCGTTTGGACAATGTAAAAGAAAAACCACTTCCATATACTTATCAAGAACCAGAACAAGCTTGGAGAAAATTAACCAAGACAACCACTGCGAAAGATTTTGAGCAGTCGCCAAGTACTGGAATTGACAAAAAAACCATGGATTTAATTATTGATCACCTCATGAAAATCCCTGCTGGGGTTCAACCATTGAGCAAAGTCAATCGATTATTCAAAGGCAAACAAAAATTATTAGATAATGGCCAATTAGATTGGGCTATGGCGGAGCTATTGGCTTATGGGTCATTACTCCTAGAGGGTAGAGATGTTAGAATTTCTGGTCAGGATGTTCAGCGAGGTACTTTCTCGCACAGACATGCGGTCATTCATGACTCTAAAACCTTTAAAGCGTATAACCGCCTAGATGGTATTGCTAAAAAACAGGGACAGTTCCGAATCTTCAATTCTCTATTATCTGAGTTTGCCGTACTTGGATTCGAATATGGGTACTCGTTGGCATCACCGGAGAATTTAGTAATCTGGGAGGCTCAATTTGGAGATTTCTACAACGGAGCACAAACTATTCTAGACCAGTATATTTCAGCGGCGGAATCCAAATGGCGTCGTATGAGTGGTTTAGTACTCCTTTTACCGCATGGGTATGAAGGTCAAGGACCTGAGCACTCTTCCGCTAGATTAGAGCGATTCTTACAATCGTGTGCAGAATATAACATGACCGTTGCAAATGTGACAAGTCCAGCCAATTTCTTCCACTTGTTGAGAAGACAGATTGCTAGACCGTTTAGAAAGCCATTGGTCGTTATGTCTCCTAAATCATTATTGCGCCACCCAGAGGTAGTTTCAGAATTAAAGGATTTTGAAACTAAGAACAGATTCCTAGAAATTTTGGATGATCCAAAGGTGGGTGCACGTTCTGGCAAGAAGATTAAACGCTTACTCCTTTGTACGGGTAAAGTTTATTTTGATTTACTAGACAAACAAAGAGCAGATAAAAGAGATGATGTGGCTATTGTTCGAATAGAACAACTCTATCCACTAATCGATAGTCAAATAGAAGCCCTATTTAAAAAGTATAGTGATGCTGAAACCTATTGGGTACAAGAAGAGCCTGAAAACATGGGTGCTTGGCAGCATATCTTTATGAGTTTGCATCAGCATAGAGCTATTCAGGTGATTGCTAGAAAAGCCTCAGCTTCACCAGCTACTGGATTCAAAAAAGTCCACGATCAACAACAACAAGATATTGTGGATCGTGCTTTCCAATAAAAACAAAAGCCTGCTGAATTTCAGCAGGCTTTTTATGTTAATTCAGATTTCAATATTTGCTTAACTGAGCTTGACTAACCAAAACGCTACAGGCTTCGTCAAGCATTTGGAAGACTCCTTCAAAACCCTGGTCATTCCAATAAGGATCAGGAACCTCAACATGTGCTCCTGGATGAACTAGATCCATAATTAATTGGACCTTTTTTGCCAACTCAACGGTTGGAGCCATCGCCTTTACATCTCTCAAGTTAGCTTTATCCATAACATAAACCAAATCAAAATGTATAAAATCAGCATTTTGTAACGGACGTGATCTTTGGTCAAGAATATAAACGCCATGAGCCTTGGCTACACCGATAGATCTGGTATCAGGTAATGATCCTGCATGGTAACCCGAAGTACCAGCTGAATCTACCTCCCAATCCAGACCTTTTTCCTTTATTTTTTGCCTAAGAATACCCTCTGCAAGCGGTGAACGACAGATGTTTCCGAGACAAACCATAAGTATTCTTGTCATGCTACTAACATTTAATCATTAGCTTAGTCTAATGTAAAACGAATATTACCCAAAATAAGTCCACTAATAAGCATTTTTTCTTGTAATTTTGTTCCCATTAGTTTGCCAATAGGCATTTACATTAGTATTGCATTATGAATATTGTCATAGCAGGAGCTGGAGATGTAGGTTATCATCTAGCGGAGCTCCTTGCCCAAGAAAGCCAGAACATCGTCCTGATAGATAGGGACCAAGATGTACTTGATGTGATTTCAAATCGATTAGACGTTCTTACTATTTGTGGCGACTGTGCCTCATTAGACGTTTTACAAGCTGCTGAAGTTCATAAGGCCAATTTGTATTTAGGGGTTACCACTTCAGAAAAAACAAACCTTATTTCTGCTATTCTTGCTAAAAAAATGGGCGCAACTAAAACTGTAGCCAGAGTCCAAAATCAAGAATATATTGCTAAAGGAGCTAGGGTTGACTTCTCTGAATTGGGTATTGATTCTGTAATCTGTCCTAATAAGCTTGCTGCATTAGAGATTCAAAAATTAATCCACGAAACCTACTTCACAGATGTTTTTGACTTTGAAGGAGGTAAAATGTCTGTAGTAGGCTTAACCTTGGAAGCTTGTTCGCCTTTAAAAGACAAAAGCCTCCGGGAACTAAGAGTATCGTCTGTACTCAATAGAATGGTTAGACCGATTGCTATCTTAAGGAATAATGAGACTATTCTTCCAGAAGGGAGCACTAAGCTTCAAGAGAATGACCACGTTTTCTTCATGACGAATAACCGTAAAAAGCTTCCACTTAAGGAATATATAGGTAAGGAGAATGGTAAGATTCAAAGAATTATGATAGTTGGTGGAGGAAACTTGACCTTACTAACCGCTAAATTA
Source organism: Mesoflavibacter profundi (assembly GCA_964225135.1). GTDB lineage: Bacteria > Bacteroidota > Bacteroidia > Chitinophagales > Saprospiraceae > AM-2324. The sequence continues at coordinate 1,044 of CAXQNQ010000287.1, read as the reverse complement.
TTAGAAAAAGACTTTAGCGTAACTATAGTAGAGAAAAATAAGGATCGATGTAATTTCTTAGCTGAAAACCTCAATAATACGCTTATCATCAATGGAGATCCTTCTAATATGGATTTATTGGAGGAGGAGGGGTTAGATAATATGGATGCCTTTTTAGCGCTTACCCCTAATTCAGAGACTAATATTATTACCTCACTTAGTGCAAAAAATCACGGCGTATTCAAGACCATTGCCCAAGTAGAGAATTCAGACTATGTGCATATCTCTCAAAATATAGGAGTGGATACGCTGATCAATAAAAAACTGATCGCAGCAAATAATATTTTCCGTTTTATCCGAAAAGGAAAAGTAAAGGAGATAGTATCACTTAAGGGTTTAGATGCTGAGATCATTGAATTTGAGGTGCATAGAGATAATCAGATCACTAATAATCCAATTTCCGAGTTGCCACTTCCTAAATCAGCCATAGTAGGCGGTGTTGTTCGTAATCAAAAAGGATTGATTCCTGATGGAGATTTCCAATTAGCCATTGGAGATAAGGTTATTGTATTTGCTATGCCTGAAACCATACCAGTTGTAGAACAGTTATTCAGATAATATGATCAGTATCTGGCCTATTAGGAATGTAGTTGGTTTTTTACTCATGCTCATTGGGGTAATGATGCTGTGCTGTATACCGTTTTCCATATACTTTGAAGAACAAGACACTGTGCCTCTGCTGACAGCAGCAGGTGTCACCCTGTTTTTTGGATTTTTTATCCGACGGTTCAAGCCTAAAACAGAGCTACTATCCGTACGAAAAAGAGAGGGTTATCTTATTGTTGCTTGTGGCTGGCTAGCCATGGTCTTATTTTCTGCATTACCTTATCTGTTCTCAGGTCTATTCGACAATCCAATAGACGCCTTTTTTGAGTCCATATCTGGAATGACTACTACTGGTGCCTCTATTATTGAAGATATTGAAGCCATGCCAAAGGGTATACTCTTTTGGCGTAGCTTAACCCAATGGATTGGGGGTATGGGTATTATTGTTTTGACGGTTGC
>CAXQNQ010000286.1:0-7926 GCA_964225135.1 Mesoflavibacter profundi | reverse complement strand
ATTCAATTTGTTTTACACTCAAAGATTTAAATAGAATATTCACTTTATGGATTAAATCTATGACTTCTTGCTCTTCTTGATCCATATCTATAAAATACGGCCTAATATCTCCAACATCACATTTCACTTGATTATCATATTTTGTTATAGCCTCAATTTCGAATAAACCTACAGACTGTGTCTTTATGTCAAATTCCCCATTCTCATAAGTCTTTACCAGTTCAACAACGCGCATCTCCGCTCCTACTGGCATCACTTTATTTTCAATAAATGAAGGAATACCGAATGACTGGCCGCTTTCAATACAATCCTGAATCATGTTTAAATAGCGAGGCTCAAAAATATGTAGATTGAGTTTTTCCTCCGGAAATACGACTAGTCGAAGTGGAAATAATGGGATTTGCATGGTTTTTAAATTTTATAGGCAATAAAACCGCGAGAAATTTCTTTTTTGTTATATTATCTGTAATTATTGCATACAATTTTTTATCATTTATCTATTCCTATTCATCATGCATCCAACAAAAAGCTATTTGAAAAACTTTTTCCTACTGTTTTGTCTTGCATTGGCATTTTCTTGTGGCAAAAGCCCCTTGGACACCAATGTCATTAATACCCAATTAAAAAAGTATGTTTATGCATATACCAATGGGGTTATTTCTGCACAATCAGAAATCCGAATTTATTTCAATAATTCAGTGGTAGGCGACTCCGAACTTTACCAAGAAAAAAAATCGACATTCAAGTTTAAACCAGCTATTGCAGGTAAAATGCATTGGGAAAGAAATAACACCCTAGTATTTGTGCCGGATGAACCCTTAAAAAGAAATACAAACTATACAGCCTCTATTAATTTGAAAAATATCATCCCACAAATGGAGGACGAAGCAGAGGACAACTTAGTATTCAGCTTCAAGACTGTAGACTTGAACTTCTCTTTTTATGAAGATGAAATGGAGTTTTACAGGTCAAACAATGATCGAATGGTCACGCTTAAAGGTAGCTTTAAAGCGAATGATGTGATTGCTGTGGAGGATATGCAGAAAATGATAAAATTCCCGGTTAAATCAGACCAAATTGAATGGTTTTCCAATGATAAAGGTACGGTCCACTTCTTCAGTATAAAAGATATGAAGCTAACGGAAGAAGAACAAGTCTTCAAATTCACATCTAATCCTCAAGTACTCGACATTAATCAAGATAAAGAGTCCTACACGATTCTAATCCCGGCTAAAGGGCCATTTGCCTTAGTTAAGGTCATTCAAGATCCAATATCCAACCAAAACTTCAAGTTAGTCTTCTCAGATGAAGTACTAGCCAATCAAAATTTGAATGGATTAATTAGTATCAAAAACAAAAACATCCCTTTAGAATTTGATATTCAAGGAAATACCATTCAAGTATTTCCAAAGAGAAAACTGAATTCAGAAGAAATCATACAAGTTTCCACTGGATTAAAGTCAGCCTATGGCGAACAAATAAAAGAAGAGCAAATCTGGGATCTAATCTTTAAATCCACTGCTCCTGAAATCAAGTTTAGTGGAAGTGGGTCTATAGCCTCCGATCCAAGTAAAATACTTATCCCTTTCGAAGCCATCAATCTTAATAAAATAGATCTAGAAATATTCAAGATCTATGATAATAACATTCTCCAATTCCTTCAGACGAATAACCTCAATGGCAATTATGATCTTCAACGAGTTGGTAAGATTGAATATACAGGATCTGTTAGCCTTTCAGATCTTAACAGTACAGCTTTACAATCAACTTGGACAAACTATGCCATTGATTTATCCAATTTCATCCAACAAGAACCACAAGCCATTTACCAAGTACGCCTAGGTTTTAGACCAGGATATGTAGCAACAGGACTTCCAAATGCCGATAATTTTGATTGGACCGACTATGAAAAAGGCCTTACGGATGAAAATGAGTCCATCAATGATAATTACAGGACGAAGAGTATCATGAACTATTATTATGGGTCAAGAGGCTACTATAGAGGATATAATTGGGACCATCGAGATGATTTAAATTATCCAGAATATTATAACTCAGATCGATTTATATCTAAGAACATATTGTCCTCAGATGTAGGAATAATAGCAAAGAAAACTAGTTCAAACGCCTACTTGTTCACTTTATCCAATCTAAACACAACCTCAGCGGTTGGCAACCAGGACATAGTAGTCTATAATTACCAGCAACAACCCATTGCTAGACTAACAACAGATGGCCAAGGTATGGCTGTAGGCAAAGACATCGAAGATGCTTTTGTTGCTGTGGTGGAAGGAAATGGCCATAGCGGTTTTATTAAACTAGATAACAACACCGTTCAATCAACCGCCTCTTTTGATGTAAGCGGAGTCGTAAATAAAGATGGATTTAAAGGGATGTTTTATGGGGAAAGAGGCGTCTGGAGACCAGGTGACAGCTTATTTATGAATTTCATCTTAGAAGATCCGGACAACAAACTCCCCGATGCCTATCCTGTAAGTTTTGAATTTTTTGATCCTAAAGGGACCATGATTCAAACTCAGGTTATTACAGACCATGTAAACGGAATTTACCCAATACATCTGTATACCGCTCCAGAAGATATCACTGGTACGTACAGAATCATTGCAAAAGTTGGCCAATCTAAGTACACCAAGTACTTGCGTATCGAGACCATCAAGCCGAATCGATTGAAAATCAAATTTGATTTACCAGAGGTCTTAACGACATCAAATGATCCTATAAAAACACCACTTCAAGTTAATTGGCTGCACGGAGCACCCGGTGCTAATTTGAAAACTAAAGTTGAATTGCAACTAAGCGCAGCAGCCACTCAATTTAAGGGATACTCAGACTATGTTTTTACGGATAGAAACAGATCAGTACCATCCTACAACCAATTGATATTTAATCAGGCTGTGGATGCACAAGGACAAGGACAAATCAATAAAAAAATATGGGATAGATCACCGGTTCCAGGAAAAATGCAGGCCCGCTTTAAAATAACTGCTTTTGAGGATGGTGGTAACTTTAGTGTTTCAACACTTACAAGACCTTATAGTCCTTACACCAATTATGTTGGTGTAGGTATTCCTAAAACAGAATGGGGCTATAATAAGATAGAAATTGGCCGCAGCAACACCATCGATGTAGTTTGCCTTTCAGAGGAAGGCAAGGCTCAAGCGAATCAAACGCTACAATACAGCGTATATAAAGTATCTTGGTCTTGGTGGTGGTCGAGAAATAATTCCAACACGAATTATATCAATCGATCGTCTACTACCCTGCATAAATCTGGCGAAATCACCACTAATAGCAAGGGTAAAGGAGATTTCAATGTATCGGTAGAAACTTGGGGTAGGTATATGATTAGAGTTTGTGATGGAGATGGTCACTGTGCTACTGATTTCGTATATGCCGGTTCACCGTATTATGATAAAGTGAGCGATAATGAAGAGATAGCCCAGCTCAACATCCAATTAGATCAAAAAACGTACGAGCCTGGTCAAACAATCAATATGAAAATAGAAGGTGCTGAAAATGCCAAATTCTTGATCAATATTGAAAAAGCTGGTGAAGTATTAAGTTCTACTTGGCAAGATGCCCAAACAGGCTTAAATACAATTGCGCTAAAAGCTGAAAGTGAGTGGGCTCCTAATGTGTATGCATCTGTTTACTTAATTCAAGGCAATCAAGTCAAAAACAATGATCGTCCAATTCGAATGTTTGGAATTATTCCAATTATGGTAGAGGATCCAGCTACTAAACTTGCTCCTAAAATAGAGGTAGTCGATCAAATTGAACCCCTACAGAATTTTGAAGTAAAAGTATCTGAATCTGACGGAAATGCAATGGCATATACCCTAGCGATTGTTGATGAAGGTCTTCTCGATATCACTAATTTTAAAACACCAGATCCTTGGAGTTATTTTTACCAGAAAGAAGCCTTAGGGGTTAAATCCTATGATATCTATAATCAAGTTATCGGTCGTTTCACAGGAGAAATGAGCAATATTCTTGCTGTTGGTGGTGGATTAGAGTTAGCCGAAGCTGAAATTGATAAAAAAGAAGCTAATCGCTTTAAACCTGTTGTGATGACTGCAGGTCCATTTTATCTCAAAAAAGGCGCCAGTGAAGTCCATAACTTCACCATGCCCAACTACTTGGGATCCGTCAAAGTAATGGTAGTTGCAGTCGATCAATCGAAATATGGAGCTACTGATAAGACCATCAAAGTAAACCAGCCAGTCATGGTGCTAAGTACTTTGCCTAGAGTCTTAGGAACAAAAGAAAAACTAGATATCCCTGTTACCGTTTTCAATAATACGGATAAGCAAAAACAAATAGATGTAAGTATATCCGCTACTAGTGGACTAGTGCAATTTGCAGGTGCAAAATCACAAACGGTAACAGTAGACGCCTTAGATAATCAAGTAGTATACTTCCCCATAGAATTATCAGATGAAGTTGGTGTAGCCACCTTCAATGTACAAGCAAGATCAGGCAGTAATAAAGGGACTCAGGAAACAGAAATTGACATTCGTAATCCAAATCCTATTCAGTATACTTTAGAATATGTTAGTTTACAGGAGGGTGAATCTAATACCTTTGATTACCTGCCTAAAGGGACTAAAGGAACCAATACGGTAAGCTTAGAGGTAAGTAATTTCCCAGATCTGAATATCAAAAACAGATTAAACTACCTCATCCGATATCCTTATGGATGTTTAGAACAAACTACTTCATCCGTATTCCCACAACTATATCTTTCAGATGTCTTGGACTTGAATCAGACTAGAGAAAAAGAAATCAAAGCAAATATTCAGGCAGGAATCAAACGCTTAAATAAATTCTTGACACCAAATGCTGGATTCTCCTATTGGCCAGGTGAACACAGTTACAGGAATTCCTGGGCGAACACCTATGCCGGTCATTTCCTAGTTGAAGCTAAAAGAAAAGGATATACCGTACCAAGTAATCTGTATAATAGCTGGTTAAGATATACTAAACGAGCTGTTCAAAGCTGGAATACAGAGGACGTCAATAGTGCCTATGCACAATCATACGCTCTTTATGTACTAGCACTAGCTGGAGAAGCAGACCTAGCAGCGATGAATAGATTAAAGGAATCAGGCACACTTCAACTTGATGATTTAACCTTACTTGCAGGGGCTTACATGGCCATAGGACAAAAGGAAATTGGTGCGGCTTTATTAAATCAAGCTCAGTGGCACCAAATGAGTAAGGATAGCCGTCGAAATAGGTATTATGGGTCTTTACAAAGGGATCAAGCTATTTTACTTATGGTTCAATTACAAGATGATCCAAAAAGTAAACAAGTTTCCGATTTAGCAAAACATTTAGCGACTACTCTTAATAGTAGAAGATACTTTAATACTCAGGCTGTTGCTATGACGCTAAATAGTCTAGGGCAATTCATGGAAATCAATTCAAGTAAGCAATCCTCGAAGTTTACCTACAGTCAAAATAAAGGTAAAAATACACAGGTTGAGTTTGAAAAGAATGCCACCTCTGTTGACGACCTGCAACCAACTGCTGGAACGATAAATATCAAAAACACAGGAGGTAACACCTTATATGTTAATCTAATCCAAGCGGGTAAGCCGAGTCAACAAGAAGAAGAGCCTAGGGCAGAAAATATAAGTATTACCGTATCCTATGTTGATCAAGATGGTCAAGAAATCGACCCACAATATTTAAGCATGGGTACGGAGTTTTATTCGAAAGTAACCGTTAAGCACAACGGTATTGGAGGTACATTTACAGAATTAGCCTTGAATCAAACCTTCCCTTCAGGTTGGGAAATTGTAAATGAGCGAATGGATAACATGAAAGCATCGTTTAAAAGTAGCAGATACACCTTTAAAGACATAAGAGATGATAAGGTATTTACCTTCTTCAATCTTAGTTCAAGGTCAACGGTTACTTATTACACGAAACTCATAGCAACATATGCAGGTGAATTCTATTTGCCAGCCACCAGTTGTTCTTCCATGTATCGAGATGATATATTTGCAAACAATACTGGTAAATGGGTTCAGGTACTTACTGAATCCAATCAATAAAAAAGGAAGAAGGTCTACTACAGACCTTCTTTTTTATTTCATGCAGCTGTTTTAGTATATTTAAGTTTTAGCATTAATCTACCATTATGAAGTATTACATCCCACTTGCATGTATTGCATTGCTTTTATCTTGTGCACCTGAGAAGCCAGCAACTTCAATTGAAACACCAACGCCTTACACCATAAATAAAACAGCTAAAGCAAGTGATGGAATGGTAGTCAGTGCGCATCCTTTAGCCACTCAAGTAGGGATTGATATATTGGCCGCAGGCGGGAACGCTTATGATGCAATGATTGCTACCCAATTCGCCCTAGCAGTTGTTTATCCAAGAGCAGGTAATATTGGAGGTGGTGGTTTCTTGGTCGCTAGATTGAATGACGGTTCTTCTATGGCTTTAGACTTTAGAGAAAAGGCACCAAAACTAGCTTACCGAGACATGTATTTGGATTCCCTTGGAGAAGTTATTCCAGGTTTGAGTAGAAATGGACATTTATCTTCAGGTGTTCCAGGCACGGTAGCTGGGATGTATGAAATTTATGAGCGATTAGGATCATTTGATAGTTTTGCGGCGCTTATTGAACCAGCTTATCAGATCGCCCAAAATGGATTTCAAATTTCACAAGCAGAAGCAGACAGATTAAATACCTATAAAGCAGATTTTTTAACCTATAACACTAGGTCCAACCAATTCATTGAAAAAGAACAATGGCATGCAGGGGACACACTAACACAAAAAGACTTAGCGGAGAGTCTTAAACGTATTATGGATCAAGGTCCTGTTGGATTCTATGAAGGCAAAACCGCTGAGCTCATTGTAGCAGAAATGAAGCGATCTAATGGAATCATGACCTTAGAAGACCTGAAAGATTATCAAGCCAAATGGAAACTACCTGTACAAGGAAGCTATAAAGATCTAAATATTATTTCAATGCCTTCCCCTTCCTCTGGAGGAATAGCCTTAATTCAGATGCTTGGCATGCTAGAATATTTGAAGTTGGACGAACTAGAACACCACGATCCCTTAGCTATGAATGCGATGATTGAAGCTATGCGTATAGCTTTCGAGGATAGAGCTAATTACTTAGGAGATGCAGATTTCTACCCGGTACCCGTAGAGCGCTTATTGGATCGAGCATACTTGGATAATAGAATAAGCAGCTTCTCTTTTGGCGATGCAGGCCAATCAGATCCCAAAGGGCACAGTGGTATCCGAATAGAGATGGAAAGTTTCGAAACTACACATACTTCCATAATAGATCAAGAAGGTCATGCTGCCTCACTCACGACTACTTTAAATTCTAATTATGGATCAAAAGTCTTAGTAGATGGTGCAGGATTCTTCCTGAATAATGAAATGGATGACTTTTCTGCCAAACCAGGTGCAGCCAACATCTATGGACTGGTTGGTTCAGAGGCCAATGCTATTGAAGCAGAAAAACGGATGCTAAGCTCCATGACTCCAACAATTATAGAAAAAGAAGGCCAATTGTATATGGTTCTAGGAACACCAGGAGGTTCAGCAATAATAACATCCGTGCTGCAAGTAATACTCAACACAACAGACTTTAATATGGATCTTAATGATGCCGTCCAATCCGGGCGAATCCATCATCAATGGTTACCTGATGCCATTATGTATGAAACAGGCAAATTGGACACCATGCTATTAAATAATCTTAAAGAAATGGGTTATGAAATGGTAGAAAAAACATCCCTAGCAAAAGTAAAAGCTATTCAAGTGTTACCCGATGGAATCTATTATGGAGTGGGTGACGAGCGGAATCCAGACGATCATGCGCAAGGAATCAATATGAATTAACAGCTGATTAACAAAAATTGAAT
>CAXQNQ010000285.1:0-4824 GCA_964225135.1 Mesoflavibacter profundi | reverse complement strand
TAAAAAATGCCTTCGGTATTTAATAGAAATAATACCTATGATTTTTGAGCAGGTTTGTCCTACTAGGGCAAACCTGTTTTTTGTATCTAATCTACCATTTGGTGATTCTTAACAGTTTTAGGCTTGAATGAAATGTTGATAATCAATAAATTAAAAGTATTCGCCTAAAGGTTGTCAGAAAGACTATTTCAAAAGAACACTCAACTGCTATCAAAATGGATAGCCTTGGAAAACACTATGAGCATGAAAAAACTTTCAATGACCAACCGTACATTGGATGCAATCAAAACGCATCTAGAAGTCTCTGCGCCTTATGCGGCAGGCGGTTTTCTTCTTGGGACTTCTAATCAATCTAATCAACAAGCTGAGGTAATTGACTTTGTTCCAGCCTTAAATGTTATAGAAGGTATGCCGAATACTTTTAGGTATAACTCTGGAGATTTGTCAATGGTAGAATCTTATGCACAAGCGAGAGATCTCGAAGTTATAGGATTCTATGCATCTAAGAATAGTGAGACGATTAGCTTAGACGAACTTTTTGTGAATGAAAGACGATTAGGAGCAGTTTATCTAATTGCTACATTAGCTAAAAATGAGCTAACTAAAGTGGATTTAATTTGCAGCGGTTCACAAGATGTAGAACCTTGTTCACTATTAATTTCAGAAGCGCTTGCAGTTTGATTTAATCTATTTTCATTCGGATTCTCAGATTCTTCGGTAAATTGTTATTGATTCTATCTTTGAGCACTTTACCCCAACCTAATGCTATGCCCTTGTAGGTCATTATAGTCCAACCCAATGGACTAGATGCATGATTGGGTAAGGCCTCTTTTTTAAGAAAACGAAGCGCATCTTGATGATCTAAAGCTATTTGAGGTAATTCAGGATTTTTCTGATTGGCTAATGCAAAAGCGTGATGAGGAATCAACTGTTTACCTTTTAAAGTACCAACGGGTCTTCCAGCGTAATAGCGATACAATACTTGACTCAATAATTGCATCTCTGCTTTTAGAACTTTTGGAAGCATACAAACCTCATTCAAATGATTGGTAAAAAAGATCCACTCCTCCATGTTTTCTATGAAAGGTTGTATCGGCACAAGGGATTTATGGGGTATAAAATCTAAACCTTTAGCTAATTTTTGTTTTGCTTTAAATTTGAAGGGACTGCGGTGATTGGAGGCTTTAAAAATACTTAAGTAAAAACCTTCTCCTTTAACTACATGTGGGAATGCTTGGTATCCGTATGATAGTTTTCTTAAGCCCCAACTAGAGTCTGGTTCAAAAGCGCAGGTTTCCAAGTCAAAATTTTCAATAAGCCAAGCGGCGTTTTCCTCGTTTTCCTGTTGATTATAGGTGCATGTTGAATACAGGAGCAAGCCAGAGGGAGCTAATAATTTTTCAACCGCTCCGAGTATTCGTTTTTGACGACCAGCACAAAGCTGGACATTGCTTATAGACCACTCTTTCCTAGACGCAGGATCCTTTCTAAACATACCTTCTCCAGAACAAGGAGCATCTACTAAAATGATGTCAAAAAATCCTTTCAGTGCGGTAAAATCTGATACATCATGGTTCGTTATGAAGGTATTGCTCGTACCCCATTTGTGCATGTTTTCTATCAATATGCGATATCGACTTTGGATGACCTCATTGGTGACCAGTAAACTATCTGGGTGTAAGATACTAGCTAGTAATGTACTCTTTCCACCAGGGGCAGCACATAAATCCAGCACCTTTAGAGGTTGACTTAAATCTATATTAGCTTTAATGGCTGCTTCAATAAGCATAGAAGAAGCTTCTTGTACGTAATAAGCGCCACCATGAAATCCTGGATCAAGGGTAAAGCTTGGTCTTTGCGCTAGGTAGTATCCGGCACTGGTCCAAGGTATAGGTGCATCAAGTTTAAAGGGTGGATCATAGGATTTGAGGGGATTGAGCCGGATAGATATAGGACTAGCACCTTCTATTGTTCGTAGAAAGGCCTCCTGCTCTTGACCCAAAATACTTTCCATCTGTTCAATGAAAGCTGCCTGTAGTGGCTCCATATATCAGATAATTAATACCCTGCTAAGCTAGCACCTTTTTTGAAAAATCTTTCGATTGCTTGCTCTACTTCTTTTGGCATTTCTAGTGGAGGGGCATGATGTGGTTTTATTCGAGCATCCAAGATCAAAGGACCTTGACATCCCCAATGCTTATGCTCTGTAAAAGCGTTTACACCATGTATATCATGCGAAGGATTTACTCGAGTAAATGCTGCCCAAAGAAAATTGGAAAAATCTGCCGACATAAAGTTGGAGTCATCACAAGCAATAACCAAAGGAAAGTCATCCACATTTAAACCTTCTAGTGCATGTGCTAGTGCTTGTACATCTTGGTAACTAGTCTCATCTGTGAAGGGTTTGATTTGAAGCGCCAAAATTCCAGGAGCAATGACGCTTGGATTAGTGTAAGCTTCTGATTTTGGCAAGCTTGGTGCTTGATTGGATAATACCCGAGTTGCTTGGCCACAGGCCGCAATGACTACTTTTGATCCAGCATTCCATCCGTCTCCAGAGTAGTCTAATGTATCCATAGTGGTTTTAGTCTGAAAGTGTAGATCTCTAGTCCAATCCACCCGTTCTAATATATGTTGGAAAAATGCTGATTCATCTTTCGCATTCAAGTCTTCATTGTCCTCGCCATTTGCTATGATTAAGAACTTCGCTAAAGATGTTTGACCTTTGCCTAACAAGTGATTAGCCTGTGTCAGTAATTCCTCTGGTCTAATTTCACGGAAAGGCATATAACGCTCAGATCCCACGACTAATAAAAGTGGATGAACACCTGCTTCATCTACAGCATTTACACTTCTTATTCCTGGGAATTCTGTACTTGTTAATGGCTTAACCAGTTGATGAATTAGATAGCCAAATGAACTATCCTCAGCAGGAGGTCTTCCCACTGCAGTAAAATGCCAAATAGCATCTTTTCTGTGATAGACCTCATCTACATCTACCACAGGAAAATCATGCGTTAAACTATAGTAACCTAGGTGATCTCCGAAAGGTCCCTCTGGTTTTTTCTCTGATTTGCGCACCGTACCTGTTATGACAAAGTCAGCATCAGCTGATAGTATGTAGCCATCTTTTGTTTTGTATTTAAATCTTTTACCAGCCAACATGCCTGCGAAGGTGGTTTCTGTCAAACCCTCAGGTAGTGGCATGATAGCAGCAAAGGCATGAGAGGGTGGACCTCCGACAAATATACTTACTCGGAAGGGTTCATCACTTTTGTTATATAATTGATGGTGCACTCCAATGCCTCTATGAAGCTGATAATGTAAACCAATTTCTTTGTTTGTTTCATATTCATTCCCGGTTAGTTGAATACGATACATGCCAATATTAGATTGCATGATATGCTTGTCCTCTGGTGGCAAAGTGAATACCTGTGGTAGTGTTACAAATGCACCCCCATCCATTGGCCAACATTTGATCAGTGGTAATTGGTCAATGCATGTTTTACCATATTCTACGGGTGTTTTACCCCATGCCTTTTTAGGTAGGGCAGTTAGGGCAGTGAATGGAGCCTTTAAAAATTTTAATGGTGCCTTGAAAAAATTACTTGGATCAGCTTTGAGTTGAACAACTTGGCTTACCCCTGGCAAGGTTTTTCTAAACAGGAAATCTGTACGCTCAAAAGTCCCATATAAATTGGACAAGGCAGGAAAGGAAGAACCTTTGATATTTTCAAATAACAATGCAGGACCACCTTGTTTGAAAACACGCCAATGTATAGCGGCCATTTCAAGATTTGGATCTACCTCCTCTGTGATTCGAATGAGCTGCCCGTGGCGCTCTAAGTCTTTGACACAATCGGCCAAACTTTTATACCTCATATTACATAATTCTTCCTAATGCAAATATAAGGGCTCTAACAGCTAAGTGGTTTAAACAGACCGTATTTTAGACTTAAATTTGACTGACCAGTACTATTTTGCTACTGTTTCAGTCTTCAAGTGGTTATAAACGAGGTCTCTTAAGTTATTTATGGTTTGAGTAGGCCCAGCCTCTAAAGCTAGATTGACCATCCATGAAGGTATAGATCCACCAGGATCTGACCTAAGCACGTAGGTAATGTGTGTTGTCCCTTTTTCATCCTCTACTAGATTCCATCCCAATACCATATCCGTAATTCTAACATGATCTTCCCTGGATTCAATATCTTGTCTAGGTATTGCCATAGAATTTGTGCTGATAGATTTTTGATCTGGAGAAATGGTATAATTAGATTGGATGTACATTTCCCTGTCGTCGAAGGGCCATGGGAAGTCAACTACTGCATAATATTGAAGGCTCCTTTGATTATAATACTGTACTAATTTCGCTTCTGATGTTCGATACACCCAATCATCATATAAATTAATATCATTCAGTAATTCGAATACTAAGATGGCAGGCGCCTCAATCGAGGTGATGATTTTTAATTCTTTGATGTCTGATTCAGCAGACGCTCTATAATAAGTCTTAACGTCCTTTCCATCACTAGAAAGAATCCAATCTTCTTGGCCATACAGAACACTACAAGAAATTACAACAAATACAATGGTGATTAATCTTAACATCTTGGGTACTTTTAGAGAAAACGCAAAAATCAAATAAAAGATTATGCTTGCAATTATTTATTTTAGTTTTTGGTTATTGGAGTAAACACTTAACAATCAGAATTATGAAGCAGTACTTAGACTTGATGCAACACATCTTAGATAACGGATCGAATAAAGGAGATAGAACGGGTACCGGTACCTTAAGTTGTTTTGGTTATCAAATGCGATTCGACT
>CAXQNQ010000284.1:0-21424 GCA_964225135.1 Mesoflavibacter profundi | reverse complement strand
GTAAAAAATGGTTCTCTTCAGCCATGATGGCTTTCGTAGTAGACACAACTATTCAGCCAGAAAATCCAATTACTTCTTTACCAGCAACGCTAAAGGAGTATGAATTAGCTCCAGGTGAAATTTTTAGAACTAGGACTAAAAACTTGCTAGGTGCTGGTGGTTCAGGTCAGCAATGGACGATCAATGGAACCCCAATGGTTATGAATGTGATTAATGATACGGTTCTTGTAAATACTAAAGAAGAGTGGATCATTAATAACACTACTGCTAATGCCCACCCTTGGCATATCCATAAGGTTCAATTCCAAGTAACGGAATACATTGGGATTATTGGAATTCCTGATGATAAGGGAGGATATAATAATGTGCCTGATGTATACACTTATCCAGATTTACCGGATGAGTTGATGGGCTGGAAAGATGTTCAACTCGTGCGTGAGGCTGCTGATATGACTTATATAGCCCGCTTCGATCATTTCCCAAGTCCTTATGATATGGATAGCTTATTTACTCATGGATTTATGTATCACTGCCACATCTTGACACATGAGGATAATAGTATGATGAATCAGTTTGTTGTGGTCGATTCCTTAGTATCTACCAATACTTCGGAAGTAGAGCAACCCAAAAGCCTGACTTTTTATCCAAATCCTGCTCACGATGCGATTAGCTTCAAAGGGGACTTCCTCGAAGCTGGTGTATTGAGGTTTTATGATGTGAATGGTAAAGTATTAGAAGAACGAAATATGCAAGAACTTCCTGGCTCAACTGTACCAGTGGACCATCTTCCTAGAGGTGTAGTAGTAGTGGAATATGTTTCAGGCAATGTTCGATTTGTAGAAAAACTTTTACTGCAATAATATTTATCTGGATGCAGTCTGAAGAGCATGCAATCTATGCTCTTCAGACTGTAAATTTTATTCTATCCTTCCAGGCGTATATGGCGCACCTGCCGCCGAAAGTCTAACCTCATATGCTCTTACCCTTTCAAGGAAATTGCTTGATAAGTCCCGATAAGCCTCCAATCCAGTTTGAGCGAGTGTGAAACTAGTTTTATTGGTTTGTGTTGGAGCCTGGGTGTTCCCCCAATTTTGAGCTTGCCAAACTCTACTCATAACAGAAGGTGATGCAGCCTCATCTTTTGAACCTCTTGTTCCATCTCCCCATAGGGCAATTTGCAGATCACGAAGTTCTTCTTCTATAGCTTTCAGGTCACTGAAAAGACTTGGTTCAGCACTTGTCATTTGCATTAAGGCTGCTTCCATAAAAGGAATATTATTACTGACCGTATTGAGTTTACTGCTCTCTATAGAAACCTGTCGATATAATTCCATCGTATTTTTGTTGAAAGCCGCTATGGCTTCAAAATCACTTGATGCATTTATAGCTGGAATAGGTTTAAGGGTGAAACTTTGTGCTTCTCCCTGCTTTTCCAAACTTCCATTATTCAGTATATACATTTCTACACTATACTTTCCTGGAGCCACTAAAGGTCCTTGAGGGTCTCCATACCAAGGGGGCTTAAATGCCGGTTGACTTAAGGATATTGGATTTGGAGCTGGTAATCTCAAGTCCCAGTTTACACGGTGTAGTCCTTTTGAAGTATTTCCTTCCAACCAACGAACAGCTTCTCCTGATGTATCTCGAATTAAGAATTTGATAGCGGCAGGACTTTCTCTAGATTCACTAGAAAGTGTTTCCCAGCCTGGGAAAGGAATATCTTGACGAAGTGCTGCTGCTTTTTGCTCTGATTCAGCTCGTTTTTCAGCAGAAGTTTGAGGCATTTCTTTGATGTAGTAGGTGATCATTGCTCCGAATTCAGGATTTGGTGTTCTGAAGGCTGATGAACCTTGGGATGGCATACCTCCAGCTTGGTAAGGAGTAGATGGGATATACCACCAAGCATCACGTACTGGAAAAATACCGTTTGCTTCCACCCGGTCACCCAAACCTCTTAAAGGAGAATAATCATCTAATACATACACCCCTCTTCCGAATGATCCACCCACTAAGTCATTATCTCTAGGATGTAGTTCAATATCTCTAAAGGATATGGTAGGTGCACCTGCGAGCTTAATCCAATTTTGACCCATATTGGGCGAGAAGTACATACCGTATTCTGCTCCAATGAACAGCAGGTTTTCATCTTCTGCGTCTTGTTTGATCGACCAGACTATCGTTTCTGTTGGAAGATCGCCAACTATAGATGTCCAGGATTTCCCTTTATTCGAACTCATGAATAAGTAAGGCTTATAATCTCCAAATTTATGTGCATCTGCTGCCGCAAAAACAACATTTGGATCGTGGTTGGACGCTTCCACATCATTGATAAAGGATCTTTCAGGAACTTGAGGTAGAGCATTGGTTTTATTCCATGTTTGTCCACCATCTTCAGTTCTGTGGATTAGGCCATCATCCGATCCAGTATATATTAATCCCTGAGCAATAGGTGATTCAGAAAGGTTGGTCAATGTAGCATATTTGGACATGGCTCCATTATCATATAATGCATCAATACTGGGTACATTATCCATCATTTTTAGAGTGTACCTATTGGTATTTGTAGTTAGGTCTGGACTGATGGCTGTCCAAGAATCCCCTCTGTCTAGACTTTTCCAAACTCGTTGTGATCCAAAATAAAGTGTTTTACTATCATGAGGACTTATAATGATGGGACTATCCCAATTCCATCTTTCTGGTGGGTCATTAGGCGCTGGTCTTGGTTTGATATCTATGATCTCCTCGGTTCTTCTATCTAGCCTATTCAATTCGCCTCCTTGAATCTCCATATACACCACATTGGGATCTTCGGGGTCAAATGCTGCATCATATCCATCAGCACCTAATGGGACATACCAATGATGATTTTCAATACCTTCTGTAGTAGTAGTTCTAGATGGACCAATTAAGGTTCCTAAATCTTGAGCACCGGCAACTACATTATAAAATGGCTCTGCATGGTCTAGGGCTATTTTGTAAAACTGGGAAATAGGTAGATTAGAAAAATGCCTCCATTTGGCCCCTTCGTCAAAGCTTTCATACAGACCACCATCTGAACCGGCAATCAGGTGGTTTCTGTTATCAGGGTCAATCCATAGTGCATGATTATCACTGTGTTTTTCTTTTCCTGTTACCAAATAATCAAAATGTTCTCCCCCATCTCGCGTAACATGGAGGAATACATCCATTTGGTAAACTAAGTCTGGGTCTGTCTGGGAGGCCTCAATTTCTTGATAGTAATGTGGACCAGTACCTCCAGAAACATAGCTATTTTTCTTAGTCCAACTTGCTCCTTTATCCGTAGATTGGTAAAATCCTTTTTCTGTATCCTTGGCTTCAATGGTGGCATATACCCTATTGGGGTCGGCCGCTGTTATGGCTAAACCAATTTTACCCATGTCTCCTTGAGGAAGGCCTGCATATAGTCTTTCCCAATTTTCACCATTGTCGCTTGATTTATATATCCCTGAATTTGAACCACCTGCTAGCAGTGACCAGGTTTTTCTTCTTCTTTCGTATGCTGCTGCATAGATGATGTCTGGATTGGAAGGATCAAACTCTAGGTCTGTTATACCGGTATTTTCGTCAATAGTAAGGACTGTATTCCAGCTAAGACCACCATCTGTGGATTTGTATAGCCCTCTTGAACCGCCGGAAGACCAAAGTGGACCTTCTGCAGCTACAAATATGGTGTTGGATTGCCTAGGATCTACGAGTATTTTTCCAATATGGTCTGTTCCATCTAACCCCATGTTAATCCAGGATTGACCTCCATCTATACTTTTATATACCCCATCTCCCCATCCGACATGCCGCCCACTTACATTTTCTCCAGTACCTACCCATACGATGTTTGGATTGTTGGGATCTATAGTGATACAACCAATAGAATAAACAGATTGATTATCAAAAATTGGATTCCAGGTTATTCCTGCATTACTACTTTTCCATACTCCTCCAGATCCCACGGCTATATACCATTCACTTTTATTCTGAGGATTTACCGCAATATCAGCAATACGCCCACCCATATTTGCAGGTCCTATTGCACGCAGCGATAAGCCTTGGGCTGCTTGCTCTATGGCTTCTAAATTGGATTGACTAAAAATGGGCAAGGTACATATGAATAAAATACCGAGAATAGAATTGAAAATACGCATAATTTATTTGGTTAGCTTCTACTTCTAATGTAGTCAAATGAAGGCAGAATTTTAAAGAAAAAGGAAGTGTTTTTTAGTACTTTTAATACCCAACTGCTTGATACATGGTATGATGAATATTAGGATTTAGCATCCTATGATGTTGAATCTTTATGTTAATTTATGATGAAAGAACACCTTGCTATTATCTATAAAAGTGTAAACTTTTGCGTAGTTGAATTGTTTTTGGAAGCAGATATTCAAAGTTGTGCGAGTAATTCATTAATGTTGAATACTTATTGTCAAGATACTATTTAACCATTATTCCCTTAGCTACTAAACCTTCAGATATGAAGTCCTTTTACAGTCTTTTATTGGCATTTGCCTTTTCCTTACATGTACATGCTCAAGAATGGGAGCAGGTGAGTTCTTTACCAGAGTCTTTCAACCACACACATCACTCTTTCGCATTTAGTTTAAATGGTATAGGATATATCGTGTCGGGTAATTCAGAGTCAGAGGTCCTGGATGGATTTTATATGTATAGTGCTGCGGCAGATGATTGGTATGAATTACCCTCATTTCCAGGAGGGGCTAGAGGATTTGCTATTGGCGATACCTATGATGGTAAGGCTTATTTTGGTTTTGGAACAAATGGTTCGGTTCGCTTGAAGGATTTATGGGTGTTTGATCCTGCTGATATGAGTTGGACGGAGTTAGAACCTTGTCCTTGTGAAGCTCGGATACATCCTGCCATGATTGCGCAAAATGGAAAAGTCTTTGTTGGACTTGGCGGAGGTCAAACCTCTGGAAATATGAATGATTGGTGGGAATACGATATAGCAACCAATACTTGGACTCAAAAAGCCGATTTCCCTTCTGTTCCTAGACACCATCCATATCAATTTGGAATCGGAAATTATGTATATACCGGGTTTGGTCATGGAAATGGTATCTTTTTTGATTGGTACAGATACGATATCGAGGCTGGTACTTGGGAGGATGTAGCCTTTTTACCAGCAGAGGGTAGAGTAGCGGGCACTCAATTTTCTTTTAATGGAAGGGGATATGCGCTGAGTGGAGATGGAGAAGATCACCAATCCATGGAAACGGGTGAATTTTGGGCTTATGATCCTGTTGATGATGCCTGGTCTGCATTACCACCTCACCCTAGTTCTTCTAGATGGGCACCAGCTTCTTTTATTATAGATGGAGAGGTGTATATTATTAATGGGACCACTTCTATCAATCCAGCCTTCGTGACTGAGATTTATAAATTTAATTTATGGAGTACTTTCGACGAAGATAATGATGGGTACTTTGCAGATGAGGACTGTGATGATGATAACCCTGCTATCAATCCAGGTGCTATAGAGATTCCTTATAATGGGATTGACGATGACTGTGATGTCAGTACTTTGGATGATGATTTGGATCAGGATGGATTTATACTAGCAGACGATTGCGATGATGAAAACCCCGATATTAATCCTGATGCAGTCGAAATTGCTAATAATGGAATTGACGAGGATTGTGATGGTATGGATCTAATTTCCTCTACACATGAATTATCTGATGTGGTGATTTCTATCTATCCGAACCCGACTAGCGATTTTGTTTACATAGACTTGTCTAATGAACTTGAATACGAGTTTAGTTTATTTAATCTAGATGGTCAGTTGATTTTGAAGCAAAAAAATACTGCTTTATTTGATATGTCGAAGTTGCCTAATGGAACTTATGTATTGGAAGTTAGGGATTTAAATTCTAGAGGGCGTATTGTAGAGCAAATCATCAAATCCTCGAAATAAGTTCTTAAGCGAATTAAACCAAATCAATTTTTCTAAGTCTTTAAATAAAAAAAGGAAAATGAGAACATTGATTTTTGGCTTATTTAGTTTTTTGTTTTTGTGCACTTCTTGTAAGCAAGATGATGGCTTAATTGTGGATGATCCAATGGCTGATGAGGAACAGGGTTACCACATGTTGCTTATCGGCAATAGTTTTTTCAGACCTTATGCAGAAAAATTAGATGATTTAGCTTTAGATGCTGGATTTGTTGATCATACAAGTAATCTGATTTTTAGAGGTGGGGAGAACGGAAGACCCATCAATTTCTGGAATGATGCTCAAACTCAAGAGCATTTGGATATTAAGGCTGCCTTAGATCAAGGGGATGTGGATATTTTTGGAATGACTGCGGGGCATGAACCAGATGATCGCATTGAGGGCCATCGAGCGTGGATTGATTACGCCTTACAGAGTAATCCTGATATTGAAATTTTCATTGCCATTCCACAGATTGATTTTCCTGCAAGTTGGGATTCACTAGCTCAGGTTAATGGCTTCACTTCGATTCAAGCCTATTATGATTTTGCGGTGAATGTAATTGTTCACGATTCTATGGTTAATCAATTGCGTGTTGAATTTCCCAATACAAATATCTTTACGGTTCCAACTGGTTGGTCTAGTAAGCACTTAGCCCAGATGAAATTAGATGGGGAGCTACTAGATGATATAGGTTTAATGGGTCCTCAAGCCACTTCACTGTTCACGGACGCAAAAGGGCATCAAGGTGATATCATTCGGGAGACGGGTAGCCTAGTTTGGTTGAATACTTTGTATGGTGTTGACTTGAGTACCTTTGATTATGATACGGGCTTCAATACTGATCTGCATGCTGTAGCGCAGGATATTATGAATAATCATGATTCCGATTATAAAAAATAAGCAGTTAACTGCTGAACTGGGCACATAGATCCCTATGTGCCCAGTTTCTTTTTATTAGAATATTTCTTGTAATAAGAAAAGAATCAATAACTTAAGTACATTACTTAAATATTCTAATAATGCGGTTAATAATATTCCTTTTTCTCGCTTGTTTATTCCTATTTAGCTGTTCCAATCAAGATACAGTAGATGCATCCGATTCGGTTGTTTTGGGGCAATTAGAACATGGCTTCACACTCAATCCTGCCGTTCAAGAAAAATTTGACGAAGGCCTGCTATTACTACATAATTTTGAGTACGATGATGCTTTAACAGCTTTTGAGGAGGCTACTGCATCAGATAGCACAGAGATATTAACGCATTGGGGAGAGGCGATGTGTCATTACAAGGCATTATGGAAGTTGCAAAATACAGAAGATGGGAAAGCGGTGCTTGCTCGTTTTGGACCTACTCGTCAAGATCGAATGGCCAGCATAGAAGATCCTATGGAGCAGGACTTGTGGGCTGTGGTAGAGTTGATGTATGGCGATGGTGACTTTGATACTAGGAATATGTTGATTAAAGAGCATTTGAGTGCACTACATAAGAAATATCCAACGAACCAAGAGATTGCGGCATTTTATGCCCTTTCATTGATATGGACCACTGAAAATTATGGAGATGGTAGCGATGATCTACGTAAAGCAGCAGCTATTGCAGATGAGATAATTGCAGTTAATCCATTACATCCGGGGGCTCTGCACTATAAAATTCATGCCTTAGATGGCCCTGTTTCTGCTGCTGATGCTGTAGATGCTGCTGATGCTTATGCTAAGGTAGCTCCAGATGCTGCCCATGCCTTGCATATGCCGTCTCATATATATTTAGCATTGGGGAATTGGGATGGTGTAGTCCATTCGAATGAACGCTCTTATGATGCAAGTGTCGCTAGAATGGAACATTTAGGTCTATCTGATGGAGCAAGGGGCTATCACTCTCTAGCTTGGTGGCACTATGGTTTATTGCAACAGGGTCGCTATGAGGAAGCAGCACAACTGCTGAACGAGATGCTTACCTATACACCAAAAGATCCCACTAAAGGAGCTAGAGGTTACCTATTGGGTATGCAAAACAGCCAATTGGTTGAAACGGGTGAAGCTGGGGCTAATAATGTACTTGATGTAGACGTAGATGTTACTGATTTAAGTATATCCTCTAAGGCGGAGCGAAGCTTTATACGCGCTCAGCTAGCTTTTCAAAATCAGGATGTAGAGACTTTGGAAGAGGAGATCAAATGGTTAACTTCTAATATATATTTAGACTCATTGAATATTGGAGATTCTGGTGTGGCTATGTGTGCCTCTGGTAATAGCAGGTATGCGCCTACCGAAAATGCCGTGCGCATGGCTCAGGTGATGGTTAATCAAATAGAAGCTTATAAGGCCTTATTGAATAAGGATGAGGCTCTATTTGAATCTAGGATGCAACAAGCAGTAGATTTGGAGGATAGAACCAATTATCCTACCGGACCTCCTAGCATAGCTAAGCCTTCCTTTGAACAATATGGGGAATGGTTATTAGCACAAGAACGCTACCAGGAGGCACAAGAACAATTTGATCGGTCACTGGCTCGAATGCCAAGGCGGGCTAAGTCTTTGGAAGGCAAATATGCTGCATTGAAAGCGCTTGGACAAATGGAAGAATCTGAACTTGTCCAAGAAGAGTTGCAAAATCTTTATGCAAACCATAATACAGAAGCTTTAGGGGATTAAGGATGTTCATCTTATTTGATTTCCCAAAGTCTTAGGTCTAAGTAATTGAATACTCTTTTTTCTTTGGGATCATTAAAGTGTTGCTGTATGTCATTTCTAAAAGTACTTGTGATTTTTGCTTTTTCTGCTTTAGCTGAAAATTTTATGGCTTTATTGAGATAGTTAAAGAGTGTTCGCTCTGTATTGTATAAAGCTCTTCTTGCTTGTAGATATTTAGGAGTAGATGCAAGCAGTGATTGCAATAAAGTATAATTTCCAAGTTCAAAATGTATCAATAGATTGAGGTCTCTAGCGAAGTAGAATATTTCTTTGACAACGTTTTCATTCGAATCATTTATGATATAGTTTATCCATTGGAGGGCCTTGTCATATTTTTGATTTAGGAAAAGGAGATAGGCATTTAGATAGTAAAAAGTTATTCTATGATGTCGCTCAATTTTGACACCATGTTCTTCAAGTCCTGCCTCAATTTCTGGAATCCATTGCATAGCCTTTTTAATTTCATTTTGACTTAGACACCAATTTAAAAGTAATAGATATCGTTGTCTAAAAACTCTAGAATCAATATTCTTTATTGATTTAAATTCCTTCCGTTTAGTGGTATTAATGAGTCTGTTTAATCCTTCATCAAGAATTTCATATTTACCTATAATCAAGCTATCAATCAGCATGTTATTTAATGTGCTGAGGTATCGTTCTGCATAAATCATCAGAAATTCTGGATTGTATTCTAGAAGATTTAGAAATTGCTTGTTGAAATCATATGCTTGCTGGGTATTACCAGACATAAATTGGTAAGTGGCATTAGCTTGAAAGAAATAGATTTTACTCTTAAGATTAGTAGCCTTATCTATAGATTGAAATAATTCTGATTGTAAAATGGAATCAATAAAATCTTGTTGTTCTTTTGTTTGCGCTTTTTGGAAGCGTAATTGAAACTCATTAAGTTTTTGATTCAAGTACCAATATTCAGCAGTGTTTCTTATTTGATTAATAATATGAATCTCTTGGTTAAACCTTTCTTGAATGGAATGCTTTTGCTTTGATTTCACTTGCTGGTCTGCCAGTAACTTTTTTTCCACATTAAGTATTAAGAGTTGCAGTTCAAATAACTCATATCTTTCGGCTGTTTTTTTACCTTTTTTTAATGCTTTATAGCTGGCTTGATATAATCCTTTACTTATAAGTGTATTAGCAGCAATAATTTTTTCATACACCTTATCCTCCATACTTTTTTGGCCAAATTGCGCTAAGGACTTTAGTACAAGTTCATATAGATACTGTTTGTTTACTGCTAAATGCTTAAGGAAGTTGGCACCTTTATGTTCTTGATACAATTGCGCTTCGTTATATACCTGTTGTCTTAGGAGCGCGTCCATTAATTCGGTATAATCCTTTTCTTTAGAACCTGCTTGTACTTTGATGTATCGCTTTTGAGCCTTTGTTAGACTTTTAACTAGATCAAATAAATAAGTAGAGGGTGACTTCATAAAAAAATAGAAACCTTATTTTATTTAATATAAATAACACAATATAATAATAAAATAGTGTATAATTCTTATTAGAAACCTTATTTTAGAAGAGAATACTATTTGTTCTCACAGGTAAAAAGTAATAGTTTTAGTAAGAATTATTTGGTTATCCCATTTTTCATTATTGAAATTATTAAAACAGTTAATATGAAGATCCTCAAGTACATATCATTAACCTGCTTGATTTTTTCCTTTCCATATTTGTTAAAGGCACAAGAATGGACATCTTTTAAGAGTCCAGAACAGATTAACGATTTAGTTGATTCGGGTAATGACTTAATATTGGCAACCAATGCTGGTCTTGTGGTTATTGATAAGACAACTTTGGTGCGATCTACATTCAATACCTATGATACAAGTCTTCCTAGCAATCATATACAATCTGTGGCGCTTTCAGCAAGTGGAAATACTTTTATTGGTACTTATGATGTAGTACTGGCGCGGTTTGATGGTTCTGATTTTGTGGATATTGAAGTACCTGTAGGTATTTCTAATGTAAATACAATCAAGTTGTATGATATTGAGGTTGCGGATAATGGAGATTTATGGGTAGGTACCTCTGAAGGGATTTTTAGGAAACAGGGGGACAACTGGACCAAGTATGCAGAAGCTGAATTAGGCAATCTTTTTTTTGAAGTTTGGGATATTGAGATTGATCAATCAGGAAATGTATATGCTGGAGCACAAAATGGTGTGCTTAAGTTAGAGAATGATAGTTGGATTAATATATCTGAAGGAACCTCTCTTCAACCCTACTTAGATTCGGAATTATTTTTTAGTCAGAATGGGGATCTTTTTGTTTCTGCAGATTTAGATAGTATAGCTCGTTATGATGGCGAGCAATGGCAATTATATGGAATACCTATTGGGACTATTCATGAGGTAAAATTTACAGAAGATACAGATGGGCATGTTTATATAGTCAATACTCCAACTAGTATTTTAAGGTTGGAGGGAGATACTTGGATTCCTCATACGAATGAGCAAACAGCATTGTATGGAGAAAATTTCACCTACTATTACGTGGATAATCAAAATGTCCATTGGTTAAGTCATAATATCTATTTGTCGTCTAATCAGAATGGTACTATTCAGACCACAAGTATTTCACCAACAAGTATCGAATACAATAAAATTTATGGTATTGAAAAAGATATAAATGGCAATGTTTACTTCTTAATGGTTACCTCTACCAATAGTATAGCCGTATTAAGTCCAGATGGAGTATGGTCCTATTTTGAGTTGCCAACGGATGATTCTTGGTGGGCTTTTTGGGATTCAGATATACTTTATTTATCAGAAGACGATATATGGATTTCTTCCTATGAAGGATTATATCACTTTGATGGCTTGGAATGGTCCTTTGAGGAGCTTGGTGTTTGTAGGTCGATCGTAAAAGATTCTAATGGGAAAATATATGTTGCTTCCTTTGATCGAATATATATTATTGAAGATGGACTGGTATCTGAGTATAACGAGAGTAACTCTCAACTAAACGCCCTTGAAGCGATTACTGCTTTCGGTATGGATGGTTCTGATAATTTATGGATTGGTTCTCATTCTTGGGATAATGAATATATCATTCAAACAGTCAGCCCTAGTGGTGTCTGGACAACTTATGATGGTGTGGATCACGAGGCAATAAAAAGGCCTTATGGAGATTTTTATTTCGATATTAATGGGAACGTTTGGGTACCATCAGATCTTGCTGGTGTGATAAAGTTTGATGGACAAGAATTTACGAACCCTATTGTAGAGCATATCAATGATTTATCAAATTATAATGCCTTTGCTGTGGAGAGTGACGCTGAAGGTAGACTTTATTTTGCGCATCAGTATGGTATTACAACGCTATTAGATAATCAATGGGAAGAATGGTTTATTGAGGATGTACCTCATGAAAATTCTTCTATTAACTCGACTATTCGATTTGATGATGCAGGTACTTTATGGTGGGGAAGTGTGCTTTATGGATTGTATTCATTTGCTCCTGAATCAACTAATAATACAAGTTTGAATATTCAAAGTTTACCCTCTGATTTATTGCTGTATCCTAATCCAGCTGATACATATACTACCCTAGACTTTAAGGTAGCAAATACTACAAACCTTAGCCTATACCTATATAATAATCTTGGCCAATTGGTTTCAAACTATGGATTGGGTAGGTACACTGAAGGTATATATCAACAGACAATTAATTTAGAGCAGTATGATAAGGGGATTTATTTTTTGGAAGTTCGCCAAGATGAAAAATTATTAGCTAGGAATAAACTAGTCATTAATTAGAGTGGCTTTTATAAAGTTTAAGAAAGATTATTATGGTTTATTTAACCGATTAATACTGAATGTATTGATCGGTTTTTTCATCTAGTTATAAATTTAATTGCATTACTTATATTGGGAATAACATAGCGTGAAGGCGTTTCATTGTCTAATAGTATATCAATTTTATGGCAAAGCCTATTTACATAGATCAAGCATTTATTGAAGCAAATACAGATTTTGTGGACTTGGTCTATGAACTCCAAATGGGGTTTTCCACTAATGATATGCTGGCCCCTGAACGTCATCATCATGATTTCCCTAATAGGCAGTCCGGTGTGGATACTTCTATGTTGTTAATGCCGGCTTGGCAGGATGGGGTAGATGCTGGAGTGAAGGTGGTTACCTTAAGTCCTAATAATTTCAAACTTAATCTACCTTCTATTCAAGGCACTTATATATACTTGGATGCTCCAAGTGGCGTTGTTAAGGCTATTTTGGATGCGAAAAGTTTGACGAATAAGCGGACAGCTGCGGCTTCTGCTTTAGCATCTTCCTTTTTGTCTAATCCTTCTAGTAGAATACTTTTAATGATAGGCACTGGTGCATTAAGCCCGGAGCTAATTCGAGCGCATAGTTCTGTTAGGCCGATTGAGCAAGTATTGATTTGGGGTAGAGATACGAACAAGGCTGAACAGGTAAAAAAGTTTTTGAGTGATGAATCCTATGCTATTGAGGTGGTTGAGGATTTGGATTCAGCTATTCCTAGAGCAGATATCATTAGTACAGCGACTTTAAGTGCCACACCGTTAATTCATGGAGCTAACCTAAGAGCTGGTCAACATATCGACTTAGTAGGTTCTTTTAAACCTCATATGAGAGAAGCAGATGATGAGGTGTTGCAAAGGTCAAAAGTATTTGCTGATGTGCAATTAATGGCTATGAAAGAAAGTGGTGATTTAAAAATACCACTTGAGCAGGGTATAATCGGACCGGAAAATGTACTTGGAGATCTTTTTGATTTATGCCAAACTAAGGACTTTTTTGAAAGAAGGTCATCCGATATCACCTTGTTTAAATCGGTGGGCTATGCTTTGGAAGATTTGGTTGCAGCTCGATATTATTATAAAAAATGGACAGATGTCAAAGGTATACCATAAGATATTAAGTCAGACTGCGGTGGAAATCCCAGCAGGATATTTAGCAATAAAAACCATCGATATGCACACTGGTGGGGAACCCCTGCGGGTGATTGTGGATGGTTTTCCAGCATTGGAAGGGGAGCATGTTTTAGCTAAAAGACGATATTGCAAAGATCATTATGATCATCTGCGGACTGCATTGATGTTTGAGCCTCGAGGACATGCAGACATGTATGGCTGTATATTGACTCCACCTAATGATGAGGATGGGGATTTTGGTATCATTTTCATGCATAATGAGGGCTATAGTACGATGTGTGGACATGCGGTAATTGCTATTGCCACCTTGGCCGTTCAAATGAATTGGATAGATGCACAGGAGGGTGAAAATTTAATAAAAATTGATGCACCCTGTGGTCGAATAGAGGCTTTTGTTGATATAGAACAAAGTCAAATTAGTGGAGTGAGGTTTAGGTGTGTGGAGAGTTTTGTTGTAGCAGTGGATCGAAAGGTCCAGGTGGAAGGCTTAGGAGAAGTGACCTATGACTTAGCTTATGGTGGTGCGTTCTATGCTTATGTAGATTTAAGTAAAAATAGCTTGAATCTAGCTTTAGATGCCAAGCATTATGCTCAGATTATACAACAAGCTATGCAAATCAAACATGCTGTCATGAAGCAGGATGCTGATATTGTGCATCCCTTTGAGGCTGATTTGAGTTTTTTATATGGCACTATCTTTATCGATCCAAGTCCTACGGATCAGGCGGATAATAAGAATGTTTGTGTATTTGCTGAAGGGGAGGTAGATCGTTGTCCAACAGGCTCTGGTGTGTCTGGTCGTATGGCCATTCATCATAAAAGAGGGGAATTGTCTATTGGGGAGACTATGAAAGTAGAGAGTATTACTGGATCTGTATTCGAAGGAAAGGTGCATAAGACCACATCTTTTGGAGACTATGATGCTGTAATTCCAGAGGTGAAAGGTAGTGCATTCATTACAGGTGAACATACCTTTATTATTGATCCTTTAGACCCTATGAAAATGGGTTTCTTTTTGAGATAAGCCAGTAATTTATAGAGGAAAATATACTATGCATTTAATCATTTTCGATATTGATGGTACTATTCTAGATTCTGTAGATGAAGATGATAAATGCTTCATTCAAACCTTTGCAGACTTATATCAACTTGATTTGGGAGCGGTAGCATGGAACGACTTTAAACATGTTACAGATGCTTGGATGACGACCACTATTTTCAAGCAATATTTTGATAGAGGACCTTCAGCAGAAGAATTAAATCAAATGAAGACCCGTTATTATCAATTGCTAAATGGAGTCAAACATAAGTTTAAGGCTGTTAGAAATGCTTTGCATTTTATAGAGGACTTACACGCTCGGATGGATTGTATCATTGGATTTGCAACAGGAGGATGGGGAGCAAACGCTATGCTCAAGTGTAGTTCGGTTGGATTGGATCTTGAGCGCTTTATTTTCAAAACCTCTAGTGATCATTATGATAGAGGTCGAATCGTAGATTTAGTCGTTCAAGAGGCTCAAGTTAAGCATAAGCTAAAAGGGTTTGATTCCATAACTTATTTTGGAGATGGCCTATGGGACTATCGAACAACTCAAATGCTTGGAATTAATTTTGTGGGAGTAGACATTCATGGCAATGGGAGATTAGCCAATGTTGGTGTGGAGAAGGTAATTAGAGATTATGATCATTCAGAACTGATATTAAGGTGGATTCAAGACAATAATGGACTTAAATAAGTGTTTATTCAGTTCGATTCAAGTGCTTTGATTTAATTGCTATTTTTTCATTGTATATTCAAATTTAAATTTAGGCTTAATTAATGAGGTATTTTTCGTTTTTATGGATGCTGGTATTTTCTTCTACTGTTGTTGGACAATCCATTGAACACCCAGCAAATAATGAAGCATTTTTGCAAGATGAGGTAGCAGAAATTCGCATATCAATAGATGAAAATGACCTAAATACTTTACTTGGAGACAGTCTATATAGCGATTATCATTTTTTAGCTTCCTTTCTATATGAATCTGCCGTGCATTCTGAGTCCATAGCTGATGTTGGTTTCCGGGTAAGAGGAAACACTTCTCGAAATGCAGCCAAAAAATCTTTCAAAATATCTTTTAACGAATTTGTGAGTGGACAGAAGTTTAAGGGCTTAGAAAAGATGAATTTGATAGGGCAGCATAATGATCCATCCTTATTGAGGTATTGGTTGAGCTTAAAGGTATTAATGGATAATGGTCTCCTGAGTTCAAGAGCCAGTTTTGTCAAATTATTTATCAATGATGAATACAAAGGGTTGTACTTGAATGTGGAGCACATTGATGATGAATTTGTTCAAAAGCGATTCGTTGATGACGATCAGGGGAATTTATATAAATGTCTTTGGGGTTCAGATATGCTGTATAGAGGCACTTCGACCTCTGAGTATCAATGGTCTTATGAGTTGAAAACCAATAAGTCAGCGCAAGATTACAGTGGTTTGATTCAGTTTCTCTACCAATTGAACTATGCTAATAACAATGAATTTCCGTGTTTTATTGAAGAGCATTTTGAAGTAGACTTATTCTTGAAAACACTAGCTGTGGAACAAATTATTGGTCATTGGGATGGCTATGCTTTTAATAAGAATAATTATTACCTCTATCAACAGCCTTCCAATGGAAAGTTTGTCTTCATAGAATACGATTTAGATAATACTTTTGGTATTGATTGGGTTGGTATTGATTGGACCTTTAGGGACTTGAATGATTGGTACAGTGATGAAAGACCTATTATTGAACGTCTGCTGTCGATTCCATACTACAGAGATCAGTTCAATAGGTATTTAGAAGAAGTATTGACTTATTTTGAGCAAACGGATTGGACGACCATATTACAGCAAAAGCAAGTTGAATTAGACTTATCTATTCAGGAGGATACTTATTACCCCTTAGATTATGGTTTTGAATATGCCGATTTTGTGAATAGTTTGGACGAAGCCTATGGTACCCATGTGGCCTTTGGCATCACAGAGTATATTGATTTAAGGTTGGGTTTTGGTTGGAATCAATTGAATCCATTAATCAATATTGATGCACCTTGTTTTACTGAGGAAGAATCGGAGGAAGAAGAGCTAGAGCCCATTAAAGAAGTGATGAAAGTAGTAGATATCTTAGGTCGTGAAACGACTATTCAACCGAATATGTTATTGATATACATCTACAGCGATGGTAGTGCATCTGCCATTATTCAAGTCGATTAAATCTCTTTTTTCCCAGTTGCTGATATTGCATATATGAAAATGCTTACTAGACATATAGTCCTTTATTTAGTTATACTGTCCTCGACAGGTGGGCTTTGGGCACAGGAAGACTACCAATGGTGGAATGAGAAGCACAACTGGGATGGCATTACTCCATGGCACGATTACCTCATTACATCTCCTGCTTTTTTTGGTCCTAATGCATTACCTGTACCTACTATTAAAAATGGCTTGATTGCTGCAAAAGCTTATGGTAAACTGGGTATGGATGTACATCGTAGCATTGGAGATCAAACTTATAATTTATATGCTGAGGCCTTCCTACCACTTTTTTCAGATCGTGTCGGTATGATGCTCAGTTTAGTGCCTTTGGAATACTACCAAATGGATACTATTACTAGAGATTTAAGAAAGGCGCGTGGATACTCAGGCGAAGGATTTGCAGTGGGTGATTTAAACATAACCACCCTTATTCAGCTCATTGAACATCACCCGAAATTACCTGATGTATTATTTACAATGAACTTACGCACAGCCTCCGGTTCTAAGTTGACCGACGCCCGGTATACGGATGGTCCTGGATATTCCTTTGATTTGTCTTTAGGCAAAGATTTTAAGATCAAACAGGATGCCTTTTGGCATATTCGTCCCCATGCCATGGTTGGCTTTTATGTTTGGCAAAACCAGGGGAATAAGTACATGCAAAACGATGCTTTCTTGTATGGTTTAGGGCTTGACTTTGAATTTTTACCATTGATTTTGAAAACTGCAATAGGAGGCTACTCGGGCTTTATTGGAAATGGAGATCGGCCGATGGTATTTCGCAGTTCTATTCGTACTAATTGGGATAGTCGATTAAATATGGAATTTCAATTTCAGCAAGGATTAAGAGACTTTGGATATACTAGTCTAAGACTTATCTGTATCACTTCCTTTTAACAGATGCTAATGATTTATGTATGGAGTTCCCCTTATGTGGAATAAGTATAACAAAATATTTATTATATAATTAATTATAATTTATTATTTTGTGAGGCAAAACAAATTGATTAGTTTAAATTTTTTTAATGACTGATTCCCATCGTAAGCAGGTTCTTGCCATATTGTATAGCGGTATCACCTCCATACTTATATTAATTATTGACCTTAATTTAGAACTTGGTATCGCAGGTGGTGTGCCGTATTTAATAGTTATCTATTTGATGTCCTATCAAAAAGAGATACGGTATATTTTATACGCGGCAATTATTACATCTATTCTTACTGTTGTTGGTTATTATTTTTCACCAAGTGGAGGGGAAACCTATAAGGTGTTGACTAATCGGTTTTTGGCTTTATTGGCGATCTGGTCCTCTTATTATTATGTCGTTAAGTTAATGAAGATTCAGTATGATAGGATAAAGTTAGAAAAAGCCTATGCTAATGAGTTAGAAGAGCGTAACGCTGAAAAGGAAATTCTGTTGAAAGAGATTCACCATAGAGTTAAAAATAATTTACAGGTTATTACGGGATTGCTGAGTTTACAAGCTGCATTTATTGAAGATCAGAAGGTGAAAAATATTTTTTCATATAGTCAATACAGAATCAACTCTATGGCAATGGTGCATGAGATGTTATATAAAACAGAGGACTTGGCTAGTATTGATTTTCAGGAATATTTAGACAAATTGGTTGGTGATTTATGTAAATCCTTTAGAGGAAATAATAGTGATATAAAGTATACTGTTAGCAGTGCTATTAAATTGAATATTGACACCTCAATACCGCTAGGTCTTATAATTAATGAGATGGTAACCAATTCCTTAAAATATGCATTTAGGAAAGCGCAAGATGGGGAGATCAAGATTGCCATTACAGCGTTTAAGTATCCCAATTTTAGAATGGAAATTTCAGATAATGGGGTGGGTTTTGATAGCGATACATTCAGGAATTCAAATTCGCTAGGCCTTAAATTAATTCATAAACTAGCCTTACAACTCAATGGAAATATTGAGAAAGACAATAGCAAAAAAGGCACACATTATTTTTTGACTTTCCAGGAAATTACCCAAATCTAAACCTTGTAAAAATGAAATTAGCGATTGTAGAAGATGACTTAATCATACAGATGTTTCTCGAACGGGTTGCTTCCAGTATTCATTTCAATGTAGTAGGTACCGCGGCGGACCATGAACAAGCTATAAATCTCATCGAAGCTACTGCCCCTGATGTTGTGCTACTTGACATTGGTATTAGTGGATCTGTTGATGGCATTGATACTGCCAGAGTTATCCAAGAGCGTTTTGATATACCCTACTTGTTTATGTCTGGCAATACTGACACTAAAACGCACGATAGGGCGATCAGTACAGATCCCATTGGTTTTATAACCAAACCGATTGATGAGTTCTCCCTCAAGAATCAACTCATGCAAATTAAAACGACCTTAGAAAAAAGTTTAGAGACTAAATAGATTTCTCTTTGGCACTCTTTTATTAAAACCTTCAAAATCACATTATTTTTTGATTATATGCTTGCCTGATTTGTTGGATTAAGGTCATACTGCCTATCATAGGGTTAAAAGTTTAGGACTGGTATAAATAACACCCCTTGTTAGCTTTTCAAAAAAGTATAAATTTCGTATTTTCGCAGCCTAATGCTAATTTGAATTAAATACTAAAAAAGGATTATAGATGGGTAAATATAATGAGTACCTGAAGCAGATTATCGACAGAGAGGCACATGGATTACATCCACTACCTATTGATGGTGCTGAACTGTTGAGTGAAATAATCGACCAGATCAAAGACGAAAATCACGAACATAGAGCAGATTCGCTTCAATTTTTCATCTATAATGTCCTACCAGGAACGACTAGTGCAGCATCAGTAAAAGCTCAATTTTTAAATCAAATCATTCTTGGCGAAGTTCAAGTACCTGAAATATCGGCTGCTTTTGCTTTTGAGCAATTGTCTCATATGAAAGGAGGGCCTTCTATCAATGTGCTTTTAGGATTAGCCTTAGGTAGTGATGCCGATATTGCTCAGCAAGCTGCAGCTGTTTTAAAGACACAGGTCTTTTTATACGAGGCAGACATGGAGCGCTTAGAGGTGGCGTATAAAGCGGGTAATGCTATCGCAAAGTCTATTCTAGAAAGTTACGCCCAAGCAGATTTTTTCACTAAGCTGCCAGAAGTAGAGGAGGAGATACAAGTGGTTACTTATGTAGCTGGAGTAGGAGATATCTCTACTGATTTACTTTCTCCAGGAAAAGAGGCACACTCCAGAGCAGATAGAGAGCTACACGGACAGTGTATGTTTGAATTTGATGAAGTTCGTCAGAAAGAACTATTAGCATTAAAAGAGGCACATCCAGATAAGCGCGTTATGTTGCTTGCAGAAAAAGGAACCATGGGTGTAGGTTCTTCCAGAATGTCAGGTGTGAACAACGTGGCACTTTGGATTGGAAAACAGGCTAGTGAATACGTGCCATTTATCAATATTGCGCCAGTAGTTGCTGGTACAAACGGTATCTCACCTATTTTCTTAACTACAGTGGGTGTGACAGGTGGTATTGGTGTGGATTTGAAGAATTGGGTTAAGCAGTTTGATGATGCCGGTAACTTAATCGTAGACGAAGATGGCGAACCTATCTTAAAGCAAACATACTCGGTGGATACCGGTACCGTGCTTACGATTAATACTAAAACGAAGAAACTATATGATAGCGAAGGGAATGAATTGATTGATATCTCTTCTTCTATGACGCCACAGAAAATGGAATTCATGAGAGCTAAAGGTTCTTATGCGGTTGTTTTCGGGAAAAAACTACAAACTTTTGCTGCTAAAACGCTAGGAATTGATGTTCCTCCAGTTTATGCACCTTCGAAAGAGATTTCTAATGAAGGACAGGGCTTAACAGCAGTTGAAAAGATTTTCAATAAAAATGCAGTAGGTACTTCGGGAGCTACTTTACATGCAGGTTCATATGTTCGTGTCAATGTAAACATTGTAGGTTCTCAAGATACGACTGGTTTGATGACCTCTCAAGAATTGGAAATGATGGCTGCTACAGTGATTTCACCAATCGTGGACGCAGGATATCAGTCTGGTTGCCATACCGCTTCTGTATGGGATTTGAAAGCTCAAGAAAATACGCCAAGGTTAATGAAGTTTATGCATGACTTTGGTTTGATCACAGGTCGTGATCCAAAAGGCATTTATCACCCATTGACCGATGTAATTCACAAGGTATTGAATGATATTACTATTGATGATTGGGCGATTATTATCGGTGGTGATTCGCACACTAGAATGTCAAAGGGTGTTGCTTTTGGTGCCGACTCAGGAACAGTTGCACTAGCACTAGCTACTGGTGAAGCTTCTATGCCTATCCCAGAATCTGTGAAAGTAACTTTCAAGGGGAAAATGGCAGATCACATGGACTTCCGTGATGTGGTACACGCTACTCAAGCTCAAATGTTGAAGCACTTTAAGGGAGAAAATGTATTCCAAGGGCGTATTATTGAGGTACACATTGGTACATTATTGGCCGATCAAGCCTTCACCTTTACGGATTGGACGGCTGAGATGAAAGCGAAAGCTTC
>CAXQNQ010000283.1:0-11011 GCA_964225135.1 Mesoflavibacter profundi | reverse complement strand
CCATTGATGAGGATTTTGAATAAATCATAGAATTTTAAACAGGTTTAGACGAAATCAATATTGCTTTTACTATTTTCAATTAGAAAAATTTTTATGATGAGAATAATCAATAGTTTTTTACTCGTATGCCTAGCATCTGTATGTATAGGTCAGAGTAATGGAGGTATGTGGTTACCCAACCTCCTAGCAGATTTAAACGAAGAAGAAATGCAGTCCTTGGGTATGCAAATAAGTGCTCAGGATATTTATGATGTAAATACAGGGAGTCTTAAAGATGCTATTGTGCATTTTGGAGGATTCTGTACAGGAGAGGTAATTTCTGCACAAGGTCTAGTGTTGACAAACCACCATTGTGGTTATGGACAAATTCAATCCCACTCAACAGTTGAAGACAACTACCTAGACGATGGATTTTGGGCAATGGACCGAGCAGAAGAGCTACCTAACCCAGGTCTATATGTTAAATTCATCAATAAAATTGAAGATGTTACAGCATATGCTACTAATGGCGTAACTGATGACATGAGCCTAGAAGCTCGTAATGAAAAAATCAATGCAAATCTTAAAATCTTTGAAGAAAAAGCAAGTTTAGGGGAGTTCGAGGAATTAGAAGTTAAAGCCTTTTATGCAGGCAATAAATACTATGCTTTTTATACCATCTCCTACCCTGATGTTAGATTGGTAGGGGCTCCACCTTCTAGTATTGGTAAATTTGGTGCAGATACAGATAACTGGGTTTGGCCTAGGCATACTGGCGATTTTTCTTTGTTTAGAATTTATGCCGATAAGGACAATAACCCAGCAGCATATAGCGAGGATAATGTTCCATATACAGCTAAGCACTATCTTCCAATAAATATCTCGGGAGCGGAAGAAGGTGACTTCACGATGGTATTTGGATTCCCAGGAAGGACAAATGAGTATCTTCCAGCATCTGCAGTAGCTCAAACAGCTAAGGTAGTGGACCCAGCAAGAGTGGCTATGCGAGATGTAGCACTAAAAGTAATGGATAAATACATGCGTGCAGATGAAGCCACTAAAATTAAATATGCTTCCAAATTTGCTAGCATTGCCAATTATTGGAAAAAGTGGATTGGAGAAATGCAAGGATTAGAGCGATCCAAAGCTGTAGCCAAGAAGTCTGCCTATGAGCAGGACTTCCAAAGTCGACTAGAAACCAACCAAGAGTGGCAAACTAAGTATGGGACTCTTTTGGCTGAATTAAATGAAACATATGCGCAGCTGCAGCCTTACGCTGAAGTTAATGCTTATCACAGTGAATTGACAGGGAGAAACACCCTTATGTTGAATGTGGCGTATTATATGGACCGTTTAGCAACTATGTATGAAACAGATGGCCCTGAAGCTTATGAATCCTTTAAAGGTAGATTATTAAATTATCTCCAAGGGCAGTATAAAAATTATGATGAAGAAGTAGAAGCTGAAGTTTTTGCTGCCTTAATAAACTTATACTTTGAGAAAGTACCTGGAAAATTCTTAGATCAGGAGCTGATGCCTATCATAGGGAAAACCAAAGAACAAGCTAATGCTTTCGCAAAGGCCCTATACAAGAGTTCACAGCTAACAAGTTTTGAGCAATTAGAAGAAATACTTGCTCGCCCAGCAGAAGAGGCCATAGCAGCTCTTCAAAAAGACGAAATGGTTAAGTTTTACCAAAAATTAAATAGACCTTTCAAAACAACAGTTGAGCCTTATTATAAAAAGTATAATGATCGAGCAATTGATTTGCAAAGAACCTATATGGAGGCGCAATTAGAAGTCTTTTCAGATAAGCGATTCTTTCCAGACGCCAATAGTACCATGCGTGTTACCTATGGTCAAGTCAAAGGATATTACCCTAAAGATGCCGTTTATTATGGGACGCATACTTATTTGGATGGTGTAATGGAGAAATATGTACCAGGAGACTATGAATTCGATGTTCCAACTAAATTGATTCATTTGCACAATAAAAAAGATTACGGTGACTATGCCGCAGAAAACGGTAAACTTCCAGTTAACTTTATCGCTTCCAACCATACCACTGGCGGTAATTCTGGTTCACCAGCTATTGATGCCAATGGAAACTTAATTGGATTGAACTTTGATAGGGCGTGGGAAGGAACGATGAGTGATATCAATTATGATCCTGCTATCTGCAGAAATATTATGGTGGACGCTAGATATATCCTTTTTATCATTGATAAATATGCAGGTGCCGAGCACTTAATCAAAGAGATGACCTTAGTCAAATAAAAAGATTTCAAAAAAAAGGGGAGCTAGTTGCTCCCCTTTTTTTATTTAACCTTTATCAATTTAATACTGGCCTCCCAGTTAAGACTCTGCACATGGCAGACATAAAGTCCACTACTTTGCCCGTCTAAATCAATCGATATATTATGATCTCCAGATTCAAGTTTCCTATTTGAACTGAACACCGTCTTACCATCCAGCGCATAGACATTGATTTGAATATCTGTCTGCTCCTCCAACTGAATATTCAAAACAGTTGATTCAATGAATGGATTTGGAGTGCAGAAAATATCGGGTGCATTGATTTTAATTTCATTAGTTGCTACTAATAAATTATCCAATTCTACATAAACAATAATATCAACATAATTACCATTTCCGTCAAACTGTCTAAGCGTTACAGGATAAATTCCGTCTAAATCTTCTACACAAAACTCTATAAATGGATTAAATAATCCATCTCCACAGGCTCCAGTATTTCGTTTAACAACAAAATTACCTGGCTCACAATTATCGGTATGCATCACATTAAAATTACCCCCAGAGAAAGTAACCGTTTCAACACCGTCGTATACAAATGGCACCGTATCAATTACAGACGTGATCACTGGTGGAAGGGTATCTATTACCGTCACAAGGGATAGACAAGTTGCCGAATTACCATTGTTTTGATCCACAACTTCCAGTTCTACTTCTTGAGGTAAACCTACATCTTCACAATTAAAAGTTGTTAGTGAAAGTGATAAGGCTACATTCACTTCATTTCCACAAGCATCCGTTGCATTTGAAGTAACATCATCCAAACCTATACTAGCATCACCATTCTCATCTAAGTAAGTCTCTGTATCATTACAAACAGCAATAGGTTCTGCATCATTAACCAAATGAATGGTAGCTGAACAGGTATCAAAATTCCCTGAGATATCCACCACGATAATAGGAACTATAGAAGTACCTATATCCTCACAAGTCAACACTAATGAATCCAATTGGTAATAGATAGAATCACTACAAATATCACTAGAATTCCCAGCTAACATTTCAGGGAATAGCGTAAGTTCAGATCCATCGGTAAGCGCCACATTCACTGTTTCACATACCGCTTCTGGCTTTGTAACATCCAATACAGATAGTGTAGTACTACAGGTAGTTGTATCGTTATTAGCTCCAATTAGTCCCAAAGTAACAAGCGTTGGAGATCCAATATCCGTACAATCAAACTGAGCTGGTTCTATGAAATAATCTACCCCATTACAAGACAACCCACTACCGGCATAAACATCATCTATATCTAGGGTAAGATTACCATCATCCTCTAATTCTACAGTAGTATTGTCCGCACATTCTGCTATTGGATTATCATTATCCGAAATAGTAATATCTATGGAACAATCATCACTATTACCGCCTTCATCTGTAACAGTCAATGTTATCGTTTGAGTACCTAAATCATCACAATTAAAACTAGCTGGTGCAACACTAAATTGAAGCCCCGAACAATTATCTTCAGATCCTCCATCAAATAGTATGGGATCCAATTCTACCAATCCACCTCCCTGAATAAATACTTCAACGGATTGACAAACAGCATTGGGGCTAATATTATCCACAATACTCACACTTGCTTCACATTCAGCAACATTTTCAGATGTATCCTCTACAAGAATACTTATGGACTGAACTGTTCCACTCACAGTACAATCAAAGGTATCCTCTCCTACTATCTCTAATGAAACGGAACCACAATTATCCTGAGATGCACCTGCAATTACATTGGGATCCAAAGTAACCATACCATTATCATCTAATTCCACTTCTATATCCATACAAATAGCAACTGGTGGGATATTTTCTGATACAGTTACAAATGCCAAACAAGAAGCAGCATTACCGCTATCATCTTCCCCTACTACTTCGATGATTTTAAATCCAATAGAATCACAATCCATCAAAACTGAAGGGGAAGTATAGGTAATATTGGAACAATTATCTGAAGAAGAAGTCAATAATTCTTCTGGTGTTACTATATATTCTCCATTGTTATCTAATGCCACTTCTATGGAAGTACATTCAAATATTGGTGCTAAGTCATCTACTACTGTTATGATAGCTGTACAAGTTGCTTGTCCTCCACTATTATTGCTAGCAAGCAAAGTTACCACTTGGTCTGCTCCAACATGGGAGCAATCAAACTCAGCAATATCCAAACTCAATTGTACAGATTCACAACCAGTATATGAACCAGCATCAACATCTGAGATATCAAGACTACCCACTCCATTTTCGTCTAGATTAACCGTTACAGCATCTACGCAATTTGCAACAGGCGTTGTATTTGGCGTAACAAGTATGGTCACTTCACACAAAGTTCCATTTCCTGAAGCATCAGTAGCAGTTATTTCAATTGAATTTTGGCCAATATCGTCACAATTAAAGTCTACCGCATCAGGGAAAAAAGTTGGATTTAAATCACAATTGTCCGACACTGAAGTAACGATTTGATCAGCATTTACAATGATTTGATCAGTGGAATCTAATTCAACCGTTAAATCTGAACAGACTAATAACGGAGATAAATCGTCCACAATAGTAATAGCACTAGTACATGTGCTGGAATTCTGTTCACTATCAGTGGCAGATAATATAACTGAAGTTGAACCAAGATCTGAGCAATTAAAGGTAGTCTGATCTAGTGTTAATATTGGATTAGCATCACAATTATCCGTAAGCTGATCAACTATATCCGTAGTATTAATAGTTAGATCTCCATTAATGTCCAAGGAGAAATTAATGGTATTTTGACAACTGACTACAGGTGCAAGATCATCCACAATAGTAACTATTGAAGAACAGCTTTCACTAGCTCCTGTATCAGAAGTACCTGTTAAAACCACTATGTTTTGTCCTAAATCTGTACAATCAAAAGTGCTGACATCTATACTATAAGTAATTGACCCACAAGCAACTAATGATCCATTATTAATATCATTTGCAGTAATAACAGCCACTCCTTGATCATCTAAGGCTATCGATACATCTTGACATTGCATTTCAGGAACCGAACCATCCGCAACAGTTAAATCAAAATCGCAACTTGCTGAGTTGCCACTTGGATCTACGACAAATAAAGTATGGGTATTCGTTCCAATATCATCACAGTCAAAAACTGAAGTACTCAATGAACTTGAAATCAAATCACAATTATCTAATGATCCATCATCAACCTCATCTGTTGTTAAGTTATATGTACCATCAGCATCCAATGTTATGGTTAATGCTGGAACACAAACTGCTTCTGGAGCAATATCATCTGTAATTGAAATAGTTGTCGTACAAGTACCTGTATTACCGGAAGGATCTGTCGCAGTAACATCAACACTATTACTGCCAATTGCAGAGCAATCAAAATCCACTGGATTAGATACATAACTTGCAGAACAATTTTCAAAAACACTACTAACTAAACTAGCAGCATCTACTTGAACGTCTCCATTGACATCGACGCTTAAAGTAGCGTTATTCACACACTGAATAAATGGAGGAATAGCATCTTCCACAGTAATAACTGCTGTACAAGTTTCCGAGCCCCCTAAACCATCTGATACAGTAAGAACTACATCATTAGGACCTAAATCAGTACAATCGAAAGTGTCCAAATCTAAACTAAAGGCTATAGTACCACAATCACAACTAGACCCATTATCAACCTGCGTAGGATCTATAACTACGGTACCTACATCATTTAGAAAAACGGTGATATCTTGACAAAGAGCTATCACTGGAAAGAAACTTTCTACGATTAATTCTGTAACGCAAGTATTTGAATTACCACTTTGATCGAATACTTCAAGTGTTACAAAATTCACTCCTAAATCTGCGCAACCAAAAGTGGTCTGATCTATACTACTAGAAACAATACTACAGTTGTCATAAGAACCTGCATCTATTTGAGCGGTTGATATAGTTACTGATCCATTATTTAAACCCACTGTAAGGCTTGGCACACATATTGCTTCTGGCACGAGCTGATCTGCAACAGTTAATACAGCATTACAGCTGGCTGAATTTCCATGGACATCTAAAGCTAAAACATTGATATCATTTGGCCCTAAATCTGCACAATCCAACTGAGTTGTCCCAAGCACCACCTGACTGATAGCACAATTATCCGTAGGGCCTGAACTCACTTGACCAACAGTAACCTGAACTTGACCCATAGCATCTAAAAGTGCTACCTCGTTGATACAATTTGGCTGAGGATCAAAGACATCTCTAACTTCTATCTGATAATCACAATTATTTGTATTCCCTGAATCATCTTCAGCTTTCCAGTCAATAATATAATAACCAACATCAAAAGTATAATTACTCGCTGTGTAATAAGGCGAGTACACCGCTCCCGAGAGTGGCACACCTGAAATATCTGTTTCAATAAATCTCCAACTCAAATCAGGGGCATTATCACAATTATCCGTTGCTGTTGAAGGAGGTAGGTTAACGAGTTGATCACAAGTATTGCTTGAAGTAGGAAAATAAACGGGTACGGAGTTAGGACAATTGATAGTTGGAGGAGTGATATCTGTTAAACAATTATCTGGCAAATCAACTTCCCATAATCCTCTTCCATATGTACCGGCACGCATACGCTCAACACCTCCTGTATATTCTAAGTCTCGAACAACCACATTGGGCAATCCAAGTCCAAACAATTGCCAGCTACCAGCATTACCTATCAAATAATAGACCCCTACATCTGTTCCAATATAAATTTCATCATTGGAACCTGGTCTATACATCAAACAATTGGCTGGGATATTTGGAAGACCAGTGGATAAATTTGTCCAACTCCCACCACCAGTGGAAGAATAATAGACTTTACTTCCACCCAAATAGCCAGAAATAGAAACCCATACTCTATTAGCATCAGTTGGATCAGTAATAATCCCTGTGATGTTTTTGTTTGGAAGATTTCCGGTAACAGTTGAAAAGGTCAATCCACCATCAGTTGATTTTAAAACATTCTGCTTTCTACCCAAATAAATCACATCTGAATCTGCTTCTGCGATATGAATATGATTCAATGGTGTAGAATTATTTAGATTACTAATTTGAGTAAAACTACCTCCCGCATTAGTTGATTTATATAACTCTGTATAACCCACATAAATATGATCCAAATTATCCGGATCTAGTACATATGGCGTTACCCATGCCGCTGTCTCATTCACCTGACCTGGATTAAACATGGCAGTAAAAGTATTACCCCCGTTAGTGGACTTTCGAATAGAGCCATTTTGTATGCAAGCATAAACGATATTATCATTAGATGGGTTAATGATACACTCCATACCATCCGCTCCAACTACATGAGTCCAATTTAGACTACCGCCATATAAATTGGTCCCATTATCTTGCGTACCTCCAATAACCTTATTCGGATTGGATTGAGAAGTACTGATTCTGTAAAATTGAGTGATTTGAATCCCTAAGGTTTTATCAGTCCAAGTATCTCCTCCATCAGACGAGATAAACACGCCACCATCACTTCCTACATATATTGATCCATTGTACATGTTCAAGTAATGAATATCAGCATGCGTATATCCATTAGTATTAGGGTATATCCAATGTGTTTGCGGAAAATAAGTCACTCCACCATCTGTGGATTTCCAAATATTAACGCCTCCAACCCACATGGTATTCGCATCGTTTGGATCTACCACAATGGCTAAATCATACCAACTCTGACCAGCGTTATCTGATCCATCCTGAGAATATCCAAAAATATTAGGACTATTGGCTTGAAGCGAGAATGAATTACCAGAATTTGTTGATCGATACATCCCTTTAAATGTAGAATCACCTTGCTTACCACAAACAATGTATACATAGTTGGGCTCATCAGCAGAAACGCCAATCTTATATCTATTCACTTCATTATCTGGCGGCAAACCAGACGTTATTTGAGTAAATGAAGTTCCTCCGTCAGTACTCTTAAAGAATTTATCATTAACGGCATAAACTGTATTTGGATCTCCAGGCTTGAAAGCTAGATCTTGGTAGTTATTTGTGCTGATTTGTGTCCATGAAGTTCCTCCATTCGTTGTACGGTACAGACCATTTGTTGTGGCAGCGAACAAAATATCAGCATCTGTAGGATGCATAATGAGTCTGCGGATTCGTCTAGTTTGAGTTACCTGAAAATTCAAACCTGTGGTATTCCAGGTTAATCCACCATTGGTCGATTTAATTACACCTACAGAATACGTATTCGTTGCATCTCCGTCACCTGTAGCGAGGTAAATTACATTGGAATTATTAGGATCAATCTCCATATCAGAAACACCCAAAACAGGCTGGTCATCTGTCAAGCAAGTCCAAGAGCTTCCACCATCTGTTGATTTCCATAATCCCCCAGCAGGCGCGCCTACATAAATGATACTTGGATTATTAGGATCTACATAAACTACATTTATTCTGCCTAAACCAGCATTCCAGCCAGCACCGTCTGTCCAACTTGTAGGTCCTATGGGTTGCCATTGATTCGTAGCACTCACTGGCATCTTCCCTGCTACGGCATGATATTCATTCCAAACCTGCATGGGGTTTGGCCATTTGTACTCTGGGTAAAGTCGTTCTTCGTAAAAATTTTCAAATCGCTTAAAGGGCTTGTATCCACTTGAACGGACATACGGTTTATCTTTCCATTCATTATAAAAGGCTTTTTTAACTTCAAGGTATGAGCCGCCTGTTTCAAATACTTCAGCCCATTTCTGCGCATAAGTATTAGAAAGTAGTCCTAAAAACAAAAAAGTAAGGAAGTACTTTAATTTCATAGTGTTTAAATTAAAATTAGTTTAATGAGATGTAACTAACCGACGTGTTTTGAGAACATTAGCTACCTTAAAAGGTAGAACCCCAGGATTTGTTTGGAAATAGCTTGCAATACTATCTATTCTATGTATCCGAAAAATATGATAATTATTTATTTTTTTAAGTCTATATATCCAAAATTAATCTCTTAAATCAAGTATTAAATAAATCTGTCCAATTATCATTTTAAATTGATGCAAGTTTCCAAAAATCGAATATCTTTATTCATCCACAGATATTTTCTTTATTCATGAGTGAGCAAGCAAAGCCAGTTCTTACCTACCTTTTCACCCTCTCTGAGCATCAACTCTTGGCGCAAGTGCCCTTTACCAATTATATAGC
Source organism: Mesoflavibacter profundi (assembly GCA_964225135.1). Lineage (GTDB taxonomy): Bacteria > Bacteroidota > Bacteroidia > Chitinophagales > Saprospiraceae > AM-2324. The sequence goes on along the minus strand of CAXQNQ010000283.1, from coordinate 1,543 downwards.
ATTAGGTGAGACTAGAGCGGAGGTTATTCAAAGTATTCAAAAACTGATGGAAGAAGATGAATATGCCCAAATTGAAATAGACTACATGTCGACCTTTGAATCAGAAATTTTAAAGGGTCAATTAGTAAAAGAAGCCATTGATTCCGTGAGTTCGACAGTGCCCATTGAATTAGAAGTTTTCACCTTACAGGAAAAAGACGACAATGGGCATGTGGGTTATTTACATCAGCTTTTAGGACATATCAAACCAGGTAAAAAATTAGAAAAATCCCTGATAAAAGGCATCAAGAATCATTTGGATGAAAGTGAACAATCTCTAGCAAGATTAATACTCACGCAAAGTGCCGAACCTATTTTCATCCAGGTTTCACCTACAGAACAATCCAAAGAACAAAACAATCATTCTCAAAAACCACTTGAAAACGCAGAGCAAATCTTTTTTCCCAACAACTTTTTTAAGGGTATCAATCAACTTAAAAACATAGCTTGGGAAGTAGATCCGTTGATTCAACAAATCAAGGACATATTAGTCAAGCAAGAAGATAACGTTATCCTCTGTGGGCCTATAGGTAGTGGAAAAAGTAGTATAATCTATCAAGCTATAAAGCAGGCTTTGGTTCAAGAAAAACAAAATGCACGCTACTACAGAATGCATGCAAGAGGCATCAAAGGTAAAGCCAAATACGTAGGTGAGAAAGAGAAAAATATTGAGACTTTAATAGCAAGATTACATCAAAATGCAGGTATACTTTGGATTGATGAAATCATTGAAATGTTTGAAGGAGAACCAGATACGAGTACTCCGGCCATTTTACGCAAATTCCTCAAGCGAAAACAACTAAAAATAATTGCAGAGTTAACCAAATCAGAGCTGCATTTTATAAAAGATTTCCTACCCTCTTTCCTATCGTACTTCCAGGTTATCTACATTGATGAAATGGAAGAAGAGCAGTTGAATAAAGTATTAGAGCAACTACAAGAGACGAGTCAACAGGAATTTAAGATATCTATAGATACAGATGCCCTATTTTTGTCTAAACGCCTGCTCAAACGATTTGCACCTTATGAAGTTTTCCCTGGTAAAATTCTTCGATTCTTTACAGAAGGACTATCCAAAGCCCAAACCCAAAACATCGCTACCATCAATAGGGATTTTGTCATTCAGCAATTTTGCAAAAAAACAGGCATTGCAGAACTTTTTATTCGGGATGAAATAAAGCTTGAAGATCAGGTTATAAGAGATTTCTTTGAACAAAAGATTATTGGACAAGAGCATGTTCTTGATCGAATGATTAATATCATTCGAATATTCAAAACAGGACTAAACAACCCGAATAAACCTATTTCAACCTTTTTATTCGCTGGTCCGACATGAGTAGGGAAAACAGCCTGTACGAAAACCTTAGCGGAGTTTTTCTTTGGCCAAAATGATGAGAATCCGCCTTTGGTTCGTATTGATATGAGTGAATTCAAAATTCCCGTAGATCTAAGGAAACTGCTTGGATCTTCCACTGATAGCGGAAGATTAATTAAAGAAGTCAAG
>CAXQNQ010000282.1:0-11733 GCA_964225135.1 Mesoflavibacter profundi | reverse complement strand
GATGAAATTCAAGGTAATGAGGAAATGATTTCCATCTTGATGATCTTCGGCTTATACTTTGACTACAATGCAAAACTAGAAAAATTGCTAAAGCAATCTATTGATGCTTGTATGGCAGCAGATAATGAATTTGCAATCAAGTGGTTTGATTATCAAAATGAGCTCTATCATCAGGGATGCCCAATCACTAAAGCATCTAATGATAAAGCAATTAAATTGGTAGGGGATTCAGATAAGTTGTATAAAGCATATTATACCTTAATCAATGATATACTAAAGAATGGTCTAGATGATGAGAAGATCATGGATAAGGTGAAGAATTTCCACAGTTCTTATGAAGGTCTTTCCAAGCAAAATGTTGCCCTAAGGACTGCAGTTTATCAATTCTTCCACGAAGCTTTGATCAATTTGGAAGCTGAAGAATATAATACCTTCTTCAATCAGTTTAAGTTGATGGTTCCTTATGTAGAGAATTTCCGTAATCAACGATTTAATCAAAGTTTGAAAGATCTATGCTTGAAATTTGTTAAACGTTGTATCAAGCGCTTTACAGATAAAAGAGGTAGAGATTATCAAGATGTGAAGAAGTTTGTAGCTACTAATTTTGTAGATTTAGGCTTCATGACCGATAAAGAAGTTGTTGCTTTATTCAAAACCAAGCGTAAGAAGAAAGTAGAACAGAAATAAAAAAAAGCTCGTCCATTTTGGACGGGCTTTTTTTATAAGAGTTGTTGTAAGACCCAAATGATGGGAATAAGAAAGAAAAATCCATCGAATCGGTCTAGTAATCCACCGTGACCTGGCATGATATTTCCAGAATCTTTTACTCCAGTATATCGCTTCAAGGAGGATTCAAATAGATCTCCTAGTGTACCAAAAATTCCTGCTGCTGCGCCATATATTATCCAATCGGTTATGGCTTGGTCTATTACCCTTGCAATAACTGCTCCAATTACAATAGCTAAGACTAGTCCCCCATAGAATCCTTCCCAAGTTTTATTAGGAGAAATATTCGGAGCCAACTTGTTTTTGCCTAGTTTAGATCCTGCAAAATACGCACCCATATCATTAGCCCAAATTAAGAAAAGTAACCCTAGACATGGACTAAAATCATAAGCTCCATTAACTTGACACATCATGGCTAGTAGGTATAAGGGCAAGGCCACATAAATCAAAGTAATGAAAATACTCCCAAAGCCTTTTAAAGGATTATGATCTGCTGTAAACGTACTCAGCAATAAGGTAATAATGATGCTTAATATTAAATCTACTACCAATGCTGAAAGTCCTAAAATTCCCTGTAGGTAAAGGAGAGCTATGATGAAGGCTTGGAGTGGAATTAAACTATAAATTATTCGTCTACTAGGAGTAACTGCACCATATTTGTTGCCTAACATGCCACTTAATTCATACCCACATACGGCAACTACAAATGTCCAAAGCAATTGGAAACTTATCGAAGAAAAATATACAGCACCTATGACTACAGGTGCAAAAAACATGGCTGAAATAGTGCGTATTCTAAGCTTAGACATGCGTATTTTTTTTCGGAGAAACACTTTTCTCGTTAGATTTAATAAACCAATAGCCCACGGCTAAAAAGAGTAGCGTACTACCTATAAAAATAGGATAGCTAAAATCAGACCAGGATGGCTCAGCAGAGAAGTCCATCATATCTTTGGTGAAATAAGCAATAATGATTTGTGAACCATTAAATAAAAAGTGGGCAATGATGGAAATCCATAAACTACCGCTGAAAACAAATAGGTAACCCAATATTAATCCTAAAGCAAAACGCGTCAAGAAACCTTGGAATTGCATATGAATGGCGCTGAAAACAAGTGCAGATACGATGACAGCTAAGTGCTTGTTTAAACCGTTATAAGCTAAAATGCGTTGCAGTAATCCTCTAAACATAAGTTCCTCACCAATAGCTGGAGTAAAGGCTACTAAAAATAATACTAGAATTAATTCAGGTATGCTATTTACTCCAACTATGCCTTCAATCAAATCATTAGTGGAGTCCTCCATGGCAATTAAGAAATCTGGAAGAGGAATATCCATATTGACCAAATATAAAAACTGTGCAAGTGGCCAGGATAATAACATGATCAAAATAGCTAAACCAGTATTATTTATACTTGGAGCTTTGATGGAAGGGAAATTTGCATTAGTGCGTAAGCCCACGAATGCGGTCCATTGATCTCTGAACAATATAAAACCAAGAAAAATGGCTGGAAGCAAAAAGCTGAATACTTGATTGGCAAAAGCCATTAATCGTATGGCTTTTACGTCATCCATGAAGCTCAAACTTTGTAAACTCTGCAAGTCGTATCCATTAATCAATAAGGCTAATAAGCTTCCTACCTGACCCAGTCCAATTCCAAATAATAGCACCACAGACCAAGCAAGAATTCTAGTTCCTGGTTGAAGGGTGTTGATGAAATATTTTTGTTGATCTTTTATGTCCATTTATGGTTTACTTTACTACAGACTACAAATTAGAGAAAAGTCTTTTGATAATCCTAAATAGCATTATTTTTGTTCAAACTTTTAAGACATGACTAGATTAAGTGTAAATATCAATAAAGTAGCATTAATTCGTAATGCAAGAGGGGAGAACCTACCTGATTTGGTTCAAGTCGCAAAAGATTGTGAGACTTTTGGTGCACAAGGGATTACTGTCCATCCAAGACCTGATGAAAGACATATCCGTTATGCGGATATTCCTATGCTAAAAGAAGTCGTTACTACGGAGTTCAATATAGAAGGGAATCCAACAGAGCGATTCATGGATTTAGTTTTAACCCATAAGCCACATCAAGCCACTCTAGTGCCAGATAAACCCGGTGCTTTAACCTCTCACGCTGGTTGGGATACCGTTGCCAATAAATCCTTTTTGACAGCAATCACTAAGCAATTGCAAGATGCGGGAATAAGAGTATCCATTTTTGTAAATGCAGATCCTAAAATGGTGGAGGGCGCTCATGAGGTGGGTGCTGATCGAATAGAGTTTTACACAGGAGATTTTGCTAGAGCTTATAGCTCAGATCAAGTATCAGCCGTTCGTTCGCATGTTTTGGCAGCACAGAAAGCTGTAGAACTAGGCATTGGAATCAATGCAGGACATGATTTGAATTTAGATAATTTGAATTACTATAAAACAAGCGTACCTGGATTATTAGAAGTTTCCATTGGACACGCCCTTATTTCTGATGCCTTATACTTAGGCCTAAAGAATACGATTCAAATGTATCTAGCTCGTCTGGCTTAATGATTAGCCTTGAAAAGCAATATCTAACGCTTTTTTCATTAACTCAATAGCACGATCAAGTGCAGCTTGGTCATGTGCCAAAGGAGCAGACAAAAAGCCTACTTCATAACCCGATGGACCCAAATATACACCTGTTTGTAAAAGTTCATGGTGTAGTATTTTGAAGTACTCCATAGAATCAGCGTCAATAGCAGCAGAAGTACGAACAGCATCTTTGCTGAAACAGAGCCAAAAAATTGATCCTATTCGAGGTACCGTTAGTACGTATCCTTTTTCAGAAGCATAAGCCTCTAAAGCATCTGCTAGTTCATTCGTCTTTTTAGCCATGAAAGGATAAAAATCTGGATCAATTAGCTGTTTTAGACAACTTAAACCTGCTGTCATGGCTACTGGATTTGCAGATAGCGTGCCAGCTTGATATACCGCTCCAAGCGGAGCAACATGCTCCATGATGGCTTGCTTGCCACCAAAAGCACCAACTGGTAATCCACCTCCAATTATCTTGCCATAAGTGATCAAGTCAGGCTCAATTCCGTAATATCCTGCAGCCCCCTCAAAACCAACTCGAAATCCAGAAATAACCTCATCAAATATTAATAAGACATTATGTTTGTTACATATCTGTCTAAGGAATTCGAGGTAAGCTTTTCTCTGCAGTAACAGTCCGTTATTGGCTGGAACGGGTTCAATAATGATACAAGCAACATCTGCAGCATGTGTCTCTAGACATTGTTCTACCGCTTTTTCATCATCAAGCGGTAAAACGATAGTTTCTTGAGCAAAACTCTCAGGAATACCTGCAGAGGTACTTACTCCAAAAGTTGCTAAACCTGATCCAGCTTTTACCATAAGAGCATCAACATGGCCATGATAACAACCTTCAAACTTGATGATTTTTTTTCTTCCTGTATAACCTCTAGCTAAGCGAATGGCAGACATCACCGCCTCAGTTCCTGAAGAAACGAATCGAATACGATCAATGTATTTATTATGGTCTAAAATAAACTTACCTAACTTATTCCCATGATTGGTAGGCGTACCAAATGACATACCGTTATGAATAGTTGCTATAACTGCTTCCCGGATAGCTTCATTGTTGTGTCCTAAAATGAGTGGACCCCAAGAATTACAAAAATCAGTGTACTGATTATCGTCTTCATCTGTAATGGTGTAGCCCGATCCTTTCTTGATGAAAAGTGGAGCACCAGATACTGATTTGAATGCACGTACAGGAGAATTTACCCCTCCTGGGAAGTATTGTTTAGCCTCGGCGAACAAGGCTTCTGAGTTGGTTCGTTTTATTCTGTCTTTTAGCATGAGGCAAAAATAACAACTTTATAGCTTTTACCGTACATAGAAGCGTAAAGAGCAGGTAAAAAAAGGGATGACTTTGCGGTCATCCCTTTTTTTATTCCCAAACAGCTTCTATTGTGCTGAGCTCTTTTAAATTTTGTGGATTGGTATAATCAAATTGAACCAATCCTTGTATCCCTATCATGATCATCAAATTATCATATTGAGGTAAGGTGATCACATCAAAAGCAAATTTATCTGGATATTCTTCTAAAAGGTTTCTAGAGAGACTAAAAGGATCACTGATGTCAAAGACTTTGAGTCCATCTGGTCCGTCACACAAATAAAGTTCATCACCACTAATACTCAAACCATGCGGATTAGTCATTGGGAATGTTTTTACCAATATTGGATTGGTTTTATCACTAATATCAACCAAATCCATTTGATTGGTAAAACCATCACAAAGGGTTCCACTGCGTAAAGTTACATAGGCGTAATCGTCTTTTACATAAACGGGATCACAGGCTCCGACATGGCTAATGGAAGAAAGGTATTGCGGGTAAGCAGGATCCTCCAAGGTCAAAATATACATACCATTTGATGAGCCTAAGTAAAGTTCTGTTTCATGAGCAAAGATGGTCTCTAAGCCCCAGCCGACGTAATTTTCACTTATTTTTTCAGGACTTTCAGAATTACTAATATCAAACGTAAATACCGTGTTAGGATCAAGCGTATATAAGTAATCTCCTACAATAATAAAGCTAGCCATAGAACCACCTGTACCTGTACCTCCTGAGCCAGAATTACTATCGAATGCTACTGCTGATTCTAATACGCCAAAATCATCCTGTACAAAAATTCCTGCACCGTTTCTGCCAAGACCACCTGGTACAATTTGAGCAGCTTCAAATTCTTTACAGGTCATGACTTGGGTTGTTTTTATTGGTTTTTCATACCAATAGTGCTCCTGATCGGGATTATTACTGATGTATTCCATCCATTCGGGAAGGAAAACTTCCTCTGCTATTGATTCCAGTTGGATATCGTCTAGATTGGATATATCAAAAGTGATTAAATCAACTTGATTATTGGCATAGAGTTTACCATCCTTTATGGCAAAATCTGTATTACCCATGATCTCAATAAATTGAAGGAATACTGGATTACTAGGATCTGAATTATCAATAAAGTGAATGCCTTCGTAGGCTTCATTAATCAATAACAAGTCATTATAAAAGTAAATCTTACCTGGAATACTTAATTCTTGAGGTCCTTTTACACTTATATTCTGACGAAAGGAATTCACTGAAGCATAAAACGATTCATGTTCCACCGTGAGTACGATTTGTTCACAATGGTCGGTCTGGCAAGACTGAGTTGAAAAGAGAACAGAACCGATAAACAAAAAATAAATGATATGTTTCATGATAACTATTTATTAGAAGGACGATCAATATTAAAATATGGTTGGTAATTGTATAGCAAAAAAAAATCCCTAAATTTTGGTTTATCTTTTCATAGGATAAATTATTGTGCTCAATTTATCAGTTATTGATGGAATTAGAAACTTATTATTGTTAAATTATAAGTTCTTATTTATAAGTATTTTAGGTCATGGACATTAAAGTTGCAGATTGTGTCGGCGAGATTTTGCTTCAAAGGGATTTAGTAGTCATCCCAGAGTTTGGTGGCTTTGTTGGTGAGCCTACAGGAGCTGAAATCGATCATGTATTGGGGAAAGTTAGTCCTCCCTCAAAAAAGGTATCTTTTAATGAAAAAATAGTAGTAAATGATGGGGTATTGAGTACCTTCTTAATGGAGACATACAGTATCTCAAAAATTCAAGCTGACCAAGAAATTCAACGATTTGTTGAAGAAGCTACTATTCTATTGGAGCAAAAGGAGGTCATAGAGTTTCCAAAGCTTGGACGCCTCATGAAAGATTTTCAAGGACAATTCAAGTTTTACCAAAGTAACGATAATTTAAATGCGGATTCCTTTGGATTGGAAGATGTGCAAGCCTCTCCTGTAATCCGTAACACCAATTCCTCTAGGCAATCGTCCTTAAATTTTCCTTCCGAATCTGAAGAACCAGTTTTGAAAGTTGGTCCAGTAGAAACATCAGGGTATAGGACAAAAACCAAGAAAAAACGTTCTGAAAACAATATTCTATTAGCAGTTATCCTAACTGTAGCTTTGTTTATCCTTTTTGGATTGTTCCTATTCAAGGATGATTTACTAAATCCGAAATTGCAGTATTATAATTCACAAGTCATTGAGGATCCTCAAGATGAACAAGTAGAAGAAGCAGAGGATAATGATGATTATGAAGGCTGGGATGATGAAGGCGATATAATACCAGAAGAAGAGGAGGTGGAGGAAGTAGTAAGAGAAAAAGAAATTAGGCAGTGGAAAGAGGCGGAGATTGTGGTTGGCGTATTTGGTGAAAAGAAAAATGCTGAAGCACTCATCAAACGGATTATTCAAAATGGATATGAAGCAGTTGCATTAGATCGGGGCAAAGCCACAGCTGTAGCTGTAAGATATGCTTTCGAAACAGAAGCCGAGTTCAAAACCAAATTTGAACAGATAAGAGATGAATTCAATGATAAGGCTTGGATTTATAAAAAAGATTAATCTAGGTAGCTGAATAAAATAGACATAAAATTCTTGAGTGTTTAGATAAAAAAAATTATCTTTGCATCCGCTTTAAAAAATATTCATAAAGATGAAAAAGCAAGATACCTTTACGCTCCCTTTGATGGGCTTGGGTGAAGGGCAACACCAGTTTAGGTTTGATATTCAAACTGATTTTTTTAAAGCTTTTGATAATAGTAGGCTGAAAGAGGGTAAGATCCAAGTAGATCTGGAGATGGATAAAAAAGCAGCGCATATTGATCTGTTTTTTAAAATTTCTGGTGAAGCAAGGATTGCATGTGATAGGTGTTTGGACGAATTCGGTTTGCCGATAGATCATGAGGAGCATCTCGTAATAAAATACGCAGAAGTAGAACGAGAGGATTTTGAAGTGATATATATTAGCAGAGACAGAGATTATTTTGATGTGTCGCAATATGTATATGAATTCATCCATTTAGCGCTTCCGATGGTGGTAACTCATGACTTGGCAGATCTAGAATGTAACCCAGATATGTTGGATGCTCTGGAAGCAAATGAGTACGAGCAGGAGGATACTGAAGAAAATTCTTCAAATTCAGCCTGGAGTGCTTTGAAAGACATAAAATTAGATTAACTTTGGCCTCGATTTAGGTCACCTTTATAGGATTTTAAAAAACGTGTAAAATGGCACATCCAAAGAGTAAGATATCTAAGCAGAGAAAAAGAAAGCGTAGAACGCACTATGTGGCTACAGCTCCTAATGTTGCTACTTGTAAAAACACAGGTGAAAAGCACTTAATGCACCGTACATACAAAGATGCTGAAGGCAATACTATGTACCGTGGTCGCATTTTGATCAAAGCAGGTATAGAAGAGTAAAATCTTCTTTAAGGATATAATGTGGTAGCTCCTATCGGTCTTTCGATTTGGAGCTTTCGCTATTTATAAGGCATAAGTTGAGGTCTTTTTGGACAATATCCCTACCTTGTAGGTATGAGAATTTTACTACTTTTTTCCTTACTTTGCTGTACATCAGTTATGGTATCGTTCGGTCAGAATCAAAGCACTTACATGAAAACCATTATCAATACCAATCAAGCACCTGCACCAGTAGGTCCTTATAATCAATCTGTTCGTTTTGGAAACATACTTTTTGTATCAGGTCAAATCGCTATTGATCCAAGCACCAACACCCTTCCAGATGGGCTAAGTGTTGAAGCAGAAACAGAACAAGTCATGCAGAATTTGAAAGCCATTCTAGAAGAAGCAGGACTGAGTTTTGAAGATGTGCTTAAAGTTTCTGTTTTTGTATCAGATATGAATAATTACTCCAAAATAAATGGAGTATATGCGAAATATTTTCAAGAGGATACGGCACCTGCTCGAGAGCTCGTGGAAGTAGCAAACTTACCTAAGTTTGTTCAAGTTGAAATTTCACTTATTGCAGGCTTCTCCAATCAATAATTTTAAATCTAAATCCATGAAGAAACGAATTCTATCTTGTATTCAACCGACCGGTGACATGCACTTAGGGAACTACTTTGGTGCTGTGAAAAATTGGGTCGACCTGCAGGCAGAATATGATTGTTTCTATGGCGTTGTAGATTACCATGCCATGACCATGCCTTATGATCCTAAAAAATTAAAAAACAATGTTTGGGATCTGATTTTCAATTTGATTGGTGTTGGAGTTGATATTGATAATCTTTTCATCCAGTCTCTAGTGCCTGAACATGCTGAGCTTGCCTGGATATTCAATTGTTTTACACCTTATGGCCGTCTAGGTCAAATGACCCAATTCAAAGATAAAAGTTCTCAAAGTTCTGAAAAGTCAGAGGGTTTTATTTCCGCTGGATTATTTACTTATCCGATCCTTCAAGCTGCGGATATCCTAATTTACAACGCAGATTACGTGCCTGTCGGAAAAGATCAAGAACAACATCTAGAATTGACTCGTACCATTGCACAGCGATTCAACAACCAAGTCAATAAAGAATATTTTACTATTCCAGAATGCTTGTTTACCGAAACACCAAAGATCATGTCAACTGCTGATCCGGAACGTAAAATGAGTAAGTCAGCTGGCGAAAAACACTACATTTCCGTGTTTGGAGAGGAGGCAAGAATACGCAAGCAAATTCGATCTGCAGTGACTGATGCTGGAGATGGCTCCAGTAAAACAATGAGTCCAGGCGTTCAAAATTTATTTGAGCTCTTGAAAGCATGTGGAGCTAATCAAGCCTATCAAGAAATGATGGATACCTATGAGAAAGGGGCCTTAAGATATGGCGATTTCAAAGCTGTTGTTGCAGATGCAGTGGTGGAAATGACTAATACATTTAAGGAGCGAAAAGCAGAAGCATTAGCGAACAAGAAAGATATCAAATATAAGATCAAACATTCTTCAGCTGAAATTCGGAAGACTGCCCAGGAAACGATTCGGGAGGTTAAAGAATTAGCAGGACTAGCAAATGTGAAATTCTAAGTTATGAAGATCTTTTGTATAGGTAAGAATTATGCGGCACATGTGATAGAAATGGGCGGAGATCCAAATGCAAAGCCCGTGGTTTTTATGAAGCCTGCTACTGCTTTGTTACTAGAGAACAAACCCTTTTATATTCCAGACTTTTCTGAAGAAGTGCATTACGAAGTAGAACTACTAGTAAAGATCTGTAAAAATGGAAAACATGTCCAACCCGCCTTTGCACATACCTATTATGAAAAAATTGGTTTAGGAGTAGATTTCACTGCACGAGATCTTCAAGCTAAGTGCAAAACCAATGGGCATCCTTGGGAAGTAGCCAAGGCCTTTGACCAGTCTGCCGTAATAGGTCAATGGATGGATAAATCAGCTTTAAATTTAGAGGAATTGTCTTTTTCTCTTCAAAAAAATGGCGAAGAGGTTCAGCGAGGTCATACTAGTCACATGATGTTTAATATTGACCAAATCATTTGCTACCTTAGTGAATACTTTACCCTACAAACGGGGGACCTTATTTTTACTGGGACCCCAGAAGGTGTAGGTCCTGTAAAAGCAGGGGATCAACTACAAGGTTTTATGCATATTGGCGATAAAGATGAGCTTTGTTTTGATTTCCAGGTTAGATAATATTTATGCTCAGATAGATAAGCTAGAAGCATTCTTTTTTTATATTTGTCAATTACCAAAAAAATCCACTTTAAATGCCATATTTATTCACGTCAGAATCTGTATCAGAAGGACATCCTGACAAAGTTGCCGATCAGATTTCAGATGCACTTGTGGACCACTTTCTAGCATTTGATCCACAATCTAAAGTAGCTTGTGAAACGCTTGTTACAACCGGGCAAGTAGTACTTGCAGGAGAGGTTAAGACTAATACTTACCTGGATGTGCAACAGATTGCAAGAGATGTAATTAAACGTATAGGATATACTAAGTCTGCTTATAAATTCGATGCAGAATCTTGTGGAATTTTCTCTTCTATCCATGGCCAATCAGAAGATATCAATCAAGGGGTTGACCGAGCTAAGCCAGAAGAACAAGGTGCTGGTGACCAAGGTATGATGTTTGGTTATGCTACTAATGAAACAGATAACTACATGCCTCTAGCTTTAGATTTATCACATAAAATCTTGATGGTTTTAGCTGATATTCGTAAGCAAGAGGATGGCGTTATGGATTATCTGCGTCCAGATTCCAAATCTCAGGTGACCATCAAATATGCGGATGATAATACACCTATGGCTATTGATTCCATTGTAGTATCTACTCAGCATGATGATTTTGATTCTGAAGCTGCTATGTTGGCTCAAATCAAAGCAGATGTGGTGAACATAGTGATTCCAAGAGTTAAAGCCCTATGTAAGGATTCTGTACAGGCTTTGTTCAATGATGCTATTACCTACCATATCAATCCAACTGGTAAATTCATTATCGGAGGACCACATGGAGATACAGGATTGACTGGTAGAAAAATTATTGTGGATACATACGGTGGAAAAGGTGCACATGGGGGAGGAGCCTTCTCTGGAAAAGATCCTTCTAAAGTAGATCGTTCAGCAGCTTATGCTACTAGACATATTGCTAAAAACCTCGTTGCAGCTGGAGTTTGTAATGAAATATTAGTGCAGGTGTCCTATGCAATTGGTGTAGCTCAACCAACCAATATTTACATCCAGACTTATGGAACGGCTCAAGTTGGTATGACAGATGCTGAAATTGCAGAAAAAGTAACCGAAATATTCGATATGACACCTTATGCCATTGAGCAAAGATTAAAATTGCGTAATCCAATTTATTCGGATTCTGCAGCTTACGGGCATATGGGAAGACCATCTGAGACAAAGACAGTTTCTTTAAAAGATGGGTCAGGAAATATAAAAACTATGGAGGTAGAAACCTTTACTTGGGAAAAACTAGATATGGTCGACCAAATAAAAAATGCCTTCGGTATTTAATAGAAATAATACCTATGATTTTTGAGCAGGTTTGTCCTACTAGGGCAAACCTGTTTTTTGTATCTAATCTACCATTTGGTGATTCTTAACAGTTTTAGGCTTGA
>CAXQNQ010000281.1:0-5549 GCA_964225135.1 Mesoflavibacter profundi | reverse complement strand
TTATTCTAGGGGTTGCCTTTGGAATAGTGCTGGTCTATTTTTTGATTGATGCTATACGCGTCGTAGATGATTATGCCCATTCAGATATGGATACAGCTTCATTACTTGGTAGTATTGGAGATCGATTTAATCAAATCTTCTTATTGGGTGGTTCAAAATACATGATTATGATTTTGATGGAGATAATCATTTTTCATGTTATTGGTAAAACACTAACGATATTAAAAGGATCCCCGCAAGATTTGAGCTTTAAGGGTTTTGTTCGTGCCCAAAAGCGTATGATTAAAGTTGCCTTACGGTCTTGGGTACTGGAAATACTTGTTATTACTGTGGTTAGTTTGGCCTTAAGGATAGTAGGGCTATCTAGTATAAAGCCTTTACCGGTATTTATGATACAGGCGTATTTCCTTGGATTTGCCCTGATTGACAACTATTTTGAGCGTATGGATCTCCATATAAAAGCCTCTTCCGCATTAGCTTTTAAGCATACTGGCTTGACTTTAGGCTTGGGGATAATCCTATCTTTTTTCTTGGCCATTCCAATTATAGGACCCATTTTTGGTATGATGCTGGTATCCGTAATGGCTTGTTTAATTTGCTATGAAATGGAACAATCTAATACCCTTGAAATACTAAAAGTACCAGAGTTGAGCGTTAAAGAATAGAAAACAAGTTTGATCACCTAAAACAATTGCATTATGAAGTATTTAAGTTTGATCTTGATTAGTATAAGTTTGGTTTTGGTGTCCTGTGGTAGCAGTAAACAGGTGATGCGCAAACTAGATGATACTGCTTTTATTCAGTTAGAAACCACCCCTTGTTTTGGTAGATGCCCAACCTATACTATGAAACTAATGGTAACTGGGGAAGCTAGTTTTGATGGTAAACATTACACTAAAAAAGCTGGACAGTTTGTGAAGCAGTTTTCTGAGGCAGAGGTGCAACAGCTTTTTGAACAATTAATGGGCTTGGACCCTATGAATCGTCCTGATGTCTACGACAACGAAATGGTTACTGATCTACCATCTAATATTTTGACTTTCTTTGATGGAAAAACAGAAAAGACGATACGATGTCGCTTTGATATACCAGAGGATATGCTGGACTTTATTCAAAAATTAAGAGCGGCTGCTGAATCTACAACAGGTTGGGAAGCCGTATCATCCAAATAAAAAAAGTCCCAAGAATACATCTTGGGACTTTTTTTACTTAGAAGCCAGCGCCTCCACCACCTTGGCCTTCACCAGACATGGCATCATTATTGCTAATCTTCGTTTTTCGTTTTCTAGCATCGAATTTCACTTTACCGAAGCGAAGCGAGAAACTAACGCCGAATGAGCGGAATGGTAAAATAAAGTTACCATTTTGATTGAAAGCAGGTCCAGATAATTCACTTTTCCATTCTTTATCTGCCTTGAATGGTTCTAAAATTCTAATTCCCAGTGCACCTTTCTCGTTGAATAAATCTTTTTGAATACCCATGGAGAATAAGCTGAAACTAGGATTGATTCCTTGGAAGGTATATTTAGGTGCATTGTAGAACCCAAACGCTTGGAAATTCCAACCGTTACCCATTTTCCAAGAAGCATTCATGTTTCCATTCCAGAGTATGGCTTGATTACTAAAATCTTGACCATCAATCGTCGCATTCACACTATAGGTATAGGCATTGAATCCACCCCTAAGCGTAAATACTTTTTTAATGGTTACTGAAGTAAATCCACTCAAACCTATACTATTATTGGTACCTACATTTTGGTAAGTCGTAATACCGTTTCCGTTTTCTCCGACCGTTAAGTAAGATTCAATGATATCTTGTGTGTTTTTGTAATAGGCAGATAAGCTCAGCATTGTTCCTTTTACAAAAGTGGAATACGCCAATTCTATTTGTCTAGACAATTCCGGAGATAAGCCTGGATTACCTAATCGAACATTCGTAGGGTCGTTGATCGTAGCGTATGGATTAATATAGAACAAACTTGGTCTTTGAATACGCTCCGAATAACTTAAGCGAATATTGGTAAACTGATTAATCGATCTAGACAGGGAAATGGAAGGTAGAATATTATTGTAGCTATCTTCAAATCCATCGATTTCAGAATTATAAGATCCATCTAGTTCTGTTCGTTCATATCGTGCTCCAATCAAGGCCGAATACTTATCATTTAAAGTTATGTTAGTCGAAATGTATGCGGCATAGACATCCTGATTGTAGAAAAATAAGTCAGTATTTAATGCATTCACCTCAAATTGACCAGTGTTATAATTGAACTGCTCGTATTTATAGTCCGAATCAATATCTCTAATAATAGCTTTGGCTCCCGTTTCTAATTTAAATTTCTTTGAAAAGGGGTGAGTATAGTCTAATTGAAAGGTCTGCTCTGTATTCTTACCTAAATTTTCGTTTTTGTTATTGAATTCAAAGTCTGACCAATTCCCAAGGCTATCGATGGATTCTGCTTGCTCGTCAGAAATCGAATTGCTCACATTGATTTGATAAGCTAAGACTAATTCCTGGTCAGGATTCTCAAATTTCTTGATATAATCTGTTGACCAATCGTATCCATTTCTAAAGTTTCTAGAGCTAAAGTCTTTAGTATAGAAATGATCAATAGAATCCGCCAAAAATCCTTGATCTAGACCAATGTTATTGGTTTGAAAACCATTGAATCGAATAGTGGAGTTGATTGTATTATATGCATTGAGGTCATAGAAAGCACCAAAATTCCCATTATAACCGAACGATTCACTTTCTGCAACACCTGAAGTGCTCAAGATACTAGTGATATCTGTTGAGTTATCTGTTCGTTCAAAAAGGGTGGTTGCATCCCGTGGTAGTGTCCACCAACCATATCCACCACCACTAACACCGAATCTTCCCTTAGCAGCAGACAAGCTTACATTTGTATTATTGGTCCTATTGGATATAGATGTATTGACTGATCCTGATATTCCTTCGATGGATTTTTTCTTGGTGATGATGTTTATTATTCCTGCTGATCCCTCTCCATCATATTTAGCCGAAGGCGATGTAATCACCTCTACAGACTTAATTTGATCAGAAGGAATAGACTTTAAGGCATCTTTTACCGAGTTGGCAAATAGACCTGAAGGTCTGCCATTCAATAGAATTTGGATATTTCTCGATCCACGAAGTTCTACATTGCCATCTAGGTCAACGGAAAGCATAGGTGTTTTTCGAAGTACATCAGTAGCATCTCCTATTTTATTCGTGATGTCTTTTTCTGCATTGTAGACTACTTTGTCTATTTTGTTTTCGTATAGAGATTTTTCAGCTGAAACCGTAACTGTTTCTAGTGCAAGTGCAGCAGGCTCCAATTGGATTTCTTCTAAATCGAAATCTGGATTAGACTTAGTCAGTGTAACGGTGTCAGTCGTTAATTCTGCATATCCCACAAAGGATATTTTCAGTAAATAGGAGCCCAGTTTAACTTCTTGAAGTTTGAATTGACCTTTAGCATTGGTCAAGCCACCATCAATTTGTTTGGACTCTAAGTCGGTTAAAACTACTGTGGCATATTCTACAGCTGTACCAGTATTTGCATCTAAGATGGTTCCGGTTATTTTTCCTGTAATAGAGGATTGGGGTGCACCATATCTGCCTCCGTATTGAGCAGTCAATTGCAGGGTACACAAGAATGTTAGGGTAAAGAATAAAAGTTTTTTCATTGAAATCTGTATTAGTTTGAGTTAGCGTACTATTCTAACCCTACAATATTAATTAAGTCCTAGAGAATGGTTTACAGCTTTAGACCAAGGCGAGGGAATTATCCATGAATCCTACTTTTTTAACATTTCAGCATTTTATTGTCAGCTACTTGTCGATACTGAATAAAAAAATTGAAAGCATGATAATTTATTATATATTTAAGGAGTTGTCTTAATGTTAGATATACACCTTTACGGACTAAAAGTTTGTTAAAATGTGTTAAAGTGGGGGTTGATTTTTATTTAAATTAAAATATAACCAACCATTTAGGCATTTTTAATACACTATATATTAAGACCCCAGAAAAAAAATAAGATATATCGGTTGCTGCCGATAAGTTTCATAAACTAGTGAGAGTTTTTTCGCTGCCCAGAGTTAATTATAACTTTCTGGGCAGTCTTTATTTAGTGGCATTTGAAGTAATCAAAAGGCTCTTTACAATCCAAACATTGGTATAAAGATTTGCAGGCGGTGGATCCGAATTGACTCTTCATTTCTGTGTTATAGGATTTACAAACTGGGCAAATTACATTTTTGGGTTGTTGGAAGAGTTTTGACTTGTCTTTACTTTCATCTGCTGGAGGCGAAATTCCATAATCTAATAGTTTCTTTCTACCTGCTTCACTCAGCCAATCAGTAGTCCATGCTGGGGATAAGACCGTATGAACATGTACGGTGGTATTAAAATCTTTTTGCAGGGTTTGTAGAATATCAAATTCGATTTATTTCATAGCTGGGCAACCCGAGTAAGTAGGCGTTATTTTGATTTCTACTTGGTCATCTATGATGTCTACTGCACGAACTACTCCAAGATCTACCACGCTTAACACTGGTATTTCTGGATCTTTAACTTTTTCCAGGCTGTTCCAAATATTTTCTTTATTGATCTGCATACTCATAGAAATCCATTTCATAGATGTTGTCTAGCATTGAACAAGCAAAGCTAGGCAGGGAACTAAAATCTAATTTATGTTTATTAGGCCACTTCATACTGGCTGCCTTCCAAAGCTCACTTTTTTCAACATTTTTAATGGCCTTTTGGATGTTCTTAGCCTCCAATTTTCCTTTATTATCTATAAATTGTTCTTCCTCTGTTCCAAAACAGCTCGGGAAGATACACTGAAAGTACATTCTAAATAGGAATTTATATGGATCTGGAAGTGTAAAGTTAAATAGGCAATAGCCAAAAATGTATCCGACTATATGCTGCGCTAATTGTTCATATCCATTTTCGATATACCAATCCAATTGTTGTCTTTCATTGTCAATGATTTCTCTGATGGTGGATCGGGTGAGTCTTGGGGTTAGATTGAAGGTGTAAAAGACTTTATATAATTCTTGGTTCAGTGCTTCATTATTCCATTCAGCTATTTTTTCCAATTCCGCACTAAAGCGTTCTACTTTAGCACTGATGTTTTTGTCTAAATTACTATGTAGCTCCCGGTGCATATACTCTAAACTTTCCATGAGCTGCCCTTGTGGGGTAAGTAGGAAGTCTACCGCATAGATGAAGTTAAAGATTCGGTATATCTGCGTGTATTCTAGTTTTTGATAGATACTGTCTTCTTCTTGAATGTCCTGTAGGATGGTTTTGATCTCCGATTGAAGGAAATGAATTTGCCGTTCTTTTTCGGCGCTGGATCTATTGTCCGTATGGCCCAGTTCTAAGAGTTCTACCTGATCGAAGGATAAACTTAAGAGGTCATCTTGTTTGTCAGCCATTCTGGCTAGTTCTTTTAAGCCATTGATTATAATATCTGGTTGGGCATTAGAGAGCGTGGGAATGAGTTGCAAGAGGATGTCATTATCGTCGGTCAGA
>CAXQNQ010000280.1:0-15357 GCA_964225135.1 Mesoflavibacter profundi | reverse complement strand
CCACTGAAAACCTAATTTTTTCAGCACCTTATTTGATCCAATATTAGACTGATCAGCTGCGGCATATATTTGATCCAATTTAAGTTCATTGAATCCGTAATCTAAGGCAATGAGTCCCGATTCATAGGCAATACCTTTTCCCCAATATTCAGGACGTAATCTAAAGCCTAAATCATAATGGGGAGGTCTAAAATTGGAATCAATCTCATATTTTAAGCCTGTCCAACCTACGAACGCTCCATTATCCTTCCATTCAACTGCCCATCGCCCAATACCTCTATCTGTATATTGTTTGCGTACAGCTTCAATGATAGCCTGAGCTTGGTCTTTAGATTCAATGGGATTATTTCCCAAGTAGGTGTGCACTCTTGGATCGGAGTCTAAGAGGAACATACCTTCCACATCTCTTGGCTCTATTGCTCTGAGTATAAAGCGATTTGTTTCTGCAAAAATCATTTTATCAATAATTTACCGAATCCATTACCTTTTAGTAAAAACTTACTTAAGATTTCATTAGCTATAAAAGGATTTTATCACCATGTAGAATCTATTTTTCAATAAAATAAAATAGAAACAATTATTAAACAAAATAGGATTTGGGCTTTCCCAAATCCTATTTTATTACGCTTTACTTCTTAAAAACAGTGGTATAATGAGCGACTTTATCACCCCAAACATCAGCGACCCTTGGACACTTTGCTTGAGATAATTTTCAAAGTTAAAGTATGCTTCCGCCTCTGCAGTATTAGCGTAATACCCTAATTCAACCGATGCAGATATAGCATTTGTGAAAAAATCCGGCGTGATTACATAGGAAATCACCCACTGAGCTACAGGACTCAAAATCGTAATTCCTAGAGTTAAAATAAGCCCTGAAATCAGTCCTTCTTTGTAAGTCAATCGACCTCCTAGCTGTCTTTTTTTATCACGGATAGCAAAAACATACACAGCGATAGCAGGAATCAAGAAAAACATAGTCACTAAAGGATGTAAAGCTATATGTTCATCATGCAGCCCAGATATCCGCTCTAAAAACATCCATACTAAAATCAACAAAAAGTAAATTCCAGTCCACTTAAGTTCTGTTTTAACTTTATTCATCACTATTCATTAAGGTTTGAAGATTAGATAATCCGGTGTCATAATCCTTTGCAATAGCCTCCTCCATATTCATCAAGGCCAACATTAGATTCATTGGATAAGCCACTCTAGTTGTAAATCCCCAAGTCACCTCGGTCTGATTATCTCCTATTGCTTTAGTTTCTATCCAAGAATCGGCAGTGGATTCGAAAGGCGACATAAAATGCAAGGCATGATCAATACGCTCACCTGCTATTACTTGAGTTATGGTTTGACTACCGTTTCCTACATTTGGATGCTCACTAATCCAACTATATTCAAACCCTACTGTTCCATCTTCACCTTTATAGGTAGGCACCATTTCTGGGTCAATTTGTGACCAAACATCATAATTCACTTGATTACGCACCTTAGAAACATAATCGAAGACCTCTGTAACAGGTTTATCTATTACAACGCTGCGTTCTACACCAAAATCTTTTTTTACAAATGCTGCAATAAGGAGCGGCAAAGCTAGGATAGCCAATAAAATAATCAGAATCTTCTTTAACATAATTTGAGTTGTTTTAATGGTTTAACTTGAATTAAATTAAACAAAAAACTCAACTATTTTGTACCTAACTCTTTATGTTTTATTCTTCTTAATTATACCTAGGTGTAGTATCCGACCTCCTGTTTGATTGACAGGGGAGGTACTTTTTCCAATGACCACTCCATCCTCAGGGGCAAAATACTCTTTGATAATATCACCAAAAACATTTCTTAGCGTAGCAATGCGCTCGCCTTTTTCTACCATTTGAGTTACTTTAGGGTATACTTGTAGCATACCACCTTCATCGGTAAATATCCAATATGAACGCTTACAAAGCACCGTATCAGAATCATTTTCTTCTATTTCAAAATCTGTAACATTCAACCAAGACAACAAATTATGAATACCTGTCATACCATCTCGAATCATCCCTTTTTGAAACATATTTGGATCTCCGACTTCCAAAGTAATTGCTGGAATATCTAGTTCGCCAGCTGTACCTCTTAAGGTATTATCATTAGGTGGATTATGGACAATAATTTGGGCATTTTGTAATAAGGCCATTTTACGAACAACTTCATCGCTCATATCAGCTCTGATATAATAAGAATTTACTCGACCATTACTTGCCGTATGTAAATCAACTAAGTAATCGAATTGATTCAGTACTTTATCCACAAATCGCCAAGCATAAATTTGACTTACCGTCCCGTTTTCCTTACCTGGCATAATGTGATTCAAATCAGTACCATCCAGAAATCGTCTACGTTTCCGCAATAAGGATGGGGCGTTTACAATGGGAATTCCTACTACAATACCTTTCATTTGTTCTATATCCAATTCTCTAAAGAGCCGTTGGATAACCGGAATACCATTCAATTCATTACCATGAATAGCGGCAGTTAATCCAACAATTGGACCATCCTCTATACCTTTAGCAATAAGAATAGGAATTTCAATAGGCTGCCCCATACCATCGCTTGCCAACTCTAGCCAGAATCTGTACATCCCTGGCTCCTGGATTTGATCAATATCCAACTGCTTAATATGCTCAGCAGATTTAAAGTTTTGATATTCCATAATTCTTTTTTAATGCGTATTCAACCAGATTGTTTACAGTTTTAAGCATGGTGCTTTTCCCATACATTTTAGCCATCTGAACAACACCTCCAATACTTGCTGTATTAATTTCAGATAATACCCGTGTACCTGAATCTCCTACTAAGGTATCTACACCATACATCACTATTCCATGCTTTTCCAAAACTGGGTTAATTTGTTCAATGATCTCCACCTCCTCTTGCTCCAAAAATGCGGGATGTGCGCTTCCACCCATAGCCGCATTACATATCCAGGAATCTGCGGGAGGTGTCCTTAGAGATGCCCCTATAACATGACCATTCACTACCACAATGCGCTTATCACCCAATCGTACATTTTCCAAAAATTTAACGGCTAGGTAAGTTTCATTTTGGTAACTATCCCAAAAATCGTCTAGACTTAATTTTTCCTGCCCTATCTCTACTTGATTATCTTTTATTCGAACGATACCTTTTCCACCATAAGACTTTAAAGGCTTCAAAACTATAGGATATTTTTCTAATACGCTAAGAATTTCCTGTTTAGAAGATACGAGTTCAAGTGGTGGACAAATAGATCTAAAATTTAATAAAAACGCTTTAGTATAAGTATGTATAATGCCTTCGGGATCATTGATAAATAAAACCTCTGGAAAAATTTTTTTCAGCTTAAGAAAAAAAGGTTCTTCAATTGGTGGTGGAAGCCTCAAAACAATCACATCATAGTGTTTAGGGCTTATCCATTTTTTTTCTCCCTGAAAAAAATTCCCCCCCTTACTATACCGAATACTTTTCTCAAGATGGTTAACAAATACTTTA
The DNA here is from genome assembly GCA_964225135.1 of Mesoflavibacter profundi. GTDB lineage: Bacteria > Bacteroidota > Bacteroidia > Chitinophagales > Saprospiraceae > AM-2324. Next base: position 11,847 of record CAXQNQ010000280.1, on the reverse strand, counting down.
GATAAATCAGCACCCGAAAAAAAAGATTCATTTAAATCAATTCCTTTTGATGCAACATCAATCTTTTCTATGTTCTTATGCACCCTAAGCGCATTGACAACACCATAGAATGAATTGGATTTTGAATGCCCACTATGATCAGTTAGTACAAGGACTTTAAAGGTTCTCATGAGGATATAAATTCATCTATCAATGAGGTATCATTATTCAAACTCTTAAAGAGTCTCATTTTAAACTTCCCTTGCTTATTAACTAATGTTTGAGCCATTTTATCTATAGCAACCATTGAGAGAACTGTTTGAATATATGCCTCAATCAAATCATCTAATCCCACCCCTAGTTTATTGAAATCTCTTCTATCCATAAGTATAAGTCGATTAGTATCACTCAGCCAAGAACCATCAGATGCTTTAGAGGACAAGTTGGTCCCTAACATTTCCCAACTGTTCATATTAGATTCCAAATTGTTTTCTAAGGGTTTCATTGCTCTTCTTGCGTATGTACAAAGTGGTTTGATTCCATTTTTAGTTGCACTAACCATCATCCGAATATCCGCTACAAAAGTTTGATTTTTTTGATTTGGAATGGTCCCTACGTGGTACAATTTCCCAGAAGAAGTCGTACTGCTCCAATTAAAATTCCCGATTAGACTTTGTACAATAAATAAGTCATATTCAAATTCCAATTTCATAAATGCATCTAGTTCGTCTTCGGTAACGATAGTGTAAACACCCTGTCCAGCATTACTGTAAGGAACTTTGACAACAGCATGTCCTCCCATTTTTCTTACCCAAAGTGGAACTTCATTCTTGCTTACATCCCAAATAGTTTCTGGCATATTAATTTTCAAACCAAAAGGCTCTAGTTCCGAATTGAAAAGGTCATAAGCTTTTGCTGCAACCATTTTATTTCTACCTCCTGCTAAGCAAGCAATGATTGGATTTAAAATCCTAGTCTTAGTATTGAGTGGTAATCTATTCCAGGGCTTCTGAGTTAAATATCGGAAAGCTGCTCTTATAGGAACCCAGTTCTCCGAACGATCTAACACCTCCATCACTCCATTGGTAAAACGTACACGAGGGTCTGGATCATCTTGAAAAAATTCAACAAAATGGACCTCTTCTTTCATTAGATCAGCTATTACCTTGGCATAACCAGAAGCTTCCATATGATTTTTATCATAAATAACAGCTAAACCACCAGTAACCTTTGCTCCTTTTTTCTTCAGTAAAGGCAAAAAAGTGCGTTCTATCATTAGACGATAAGCGCCTTGTTCTAGGTTGTCATCCAATAATGGCATTGATTTTTGTCCCGACGGACAAGAGTTATTTTCAATAACTACCATCTGCCTTTTTCCACCAGCTGAGGTTACATTAAGTAAGTCTGCTCCAGCCCATAGAAAATACTTGGATTGGTGATTCAAAACCTCCCTAAGTTTATTCGCTTGAACAGTTGGATGCATATGGCAATACCTAGAAACAATTCGATCTTGATCTAGATTCAAGAAGAAGTTAATCATTGGGTGAATAGTGGCATTTAATGCTTTAGGGTACCAATGATTATGAGCTTCAAATTCACCCGGTTTGATTACTTGATAAAGCGTTTTTTTTATAACCATCTTAAATTCTATTCCGAATTAAACTACTGAATGATGTGTTGGGAACAATTTAGGTCAGAATTCTGAATAAAAAAACACTTTTTTAAATATTACAACTTTTTATTTAACTCTAAAATTACTTCATGACAGTACTACCCAATATTCAGCCTTTGCATAAACCAATTACATTTTGTCAAATTACCCAAGTAAGTTTAATTGGTGTCTCCAATTTGCAAGAAATATACCTTCCAAAACATCTAAAAGTTCAATAATATATTCCATATCAAAATAGGAACAATAAAACATTAGACTTTTAATTACCAAAACCGATCAATTTGAATATGGTCGACTATATCTGAAGCAATTAATGCGTGATGACCTCTTTTCTTAGCAGCTAAATCTCCCGCTTTACCGTGAAAATACACGCCTATAATAGCAGACTCTAAGGGTGTATACCCTTGTGCCAGCAAGGAAGTAATCATGCCAGTTAGCACATCTCCACTACCTCCGGTGGCCATACCCTGATTACCTGTAGAATTAAAATACAAGGCTCCAGTGCTATCTGCAATGACAGAATAAGCATCTTTTAAAACAACCACACAATTATGCTCTACCGCAAATGCACTGAGCTTTTGATTACGCTCCACTGAGTTTTTAAAGCTACCTATAAGGCGTTTAAATTCACCTACATGAGGCGTCAAAATGGTCTGAGCAGGAAGGACTTTTAACAACGCTTTTTTCTTACTTAGAATATTTAGGGCATCTGCGTCCAATACCAAGGGCTTATTACTCTCTTTTATCAAAGAATCCAACAGTATTTGAGTTAACTTGTCTTGGCCAATTCCAGGTCCAATTCCAATAGCATCAAAATCTTCTGCAGAATATAAAGAAGATAACACGGAGGAATCATGGTCTAATAAACTCATAGATTCAGGAACAGCAATTTGCATGATATTATTACCAAACTTGGGTATTTGTGTAGTTAATAAACCAACTCCACTCCTTAGACATGCCCGCGCTGCTAGAATCGCTGCCCCCATCTTACCCTCAGAACCTACCATAAGCAAAGCGTGTCCATAATGCCCTTTGTGTGATACTCTAGGTCTGTTCTTGACGAGTTGTTTGACGTGTTCATCTAACCAAAAATTTTTAGAATCTCTAGATTGTATGAATTTCTCATCCAATCCAATATTTACTACCTCCCAATTCTTGATAAAGGAACCATGTTCTGGATAGAAAAAGGCCAACTTAGGTCTTTGGAAACTTATGACAAGGTCTGCATGAACTACTAGGGATCCTTTTTCAATCAATTCATCTCCTCCTATACCAGTAGGAATATCAATACTCACAATCCTTTTACCACTAGTATTTATGCTTTCTACTACTTTTTTAAGTAAGCCATCAATTGGCCTACTTAAGCCTGTTCCAAGTAAACTATCAACTATTACATCTGTAAGATCTAAATTTGGTATATCCTCTGGTTCTTCCAACGTTAGGACATCATCTAACATCTCATAATTAGACTTACAGTCTGGACTAAGCTCATCTTTAAACTTGACCAATACTGCTCGGGCATAGATACCCTTTTTACGCAACATACGACACAAAGCAAATCCATCCCCTCCGTTATTACCAACTCCACAAAAAATTAAAACCCTTTGTCGCCACATATTGTGACCCATCAAAGCATCAAAGAAGGCACTAGTAGCCACCTCCATTAATTCCCATGAACTTATGTTTGATTTATTTATAAGGTGCTGATCAGCAGACCTAATCTGTGGGACGGTCAATATCTTCTTTAATCCTGACGGCTTCATTGTGTGTTAGTAATATCAAATAATAATATCGCGCTTTTACCAACAAATCCCTACTAAAGACAAAATAATAATCAATATTGAACAAAAATAATTAGCCTTGATTCAACAACCATTGTACTCTTTTATAGTCTATAGCATAATGTATTACAATCAAGATAAACATTAGGCCAGCTCCCTTTGGTTTATCCAATTGATACCAGAAGAAAACAGCCAAACAAAAGAAAATACATTCAAAAATAAATCGAATCCATCCAGGTGTCGGAATGATCGTTTTACCTGACCGACTGGGATCACCATGAACAGCAAATACGCCCCAACAGATGGCAAAACAAAAGGGAATGCCTATTGCATAAAGATATTTTGTGGGAGTATCAGAAAGACTATACCCCCATTGACCTAAGGCGATTAAAGCCCATATTTCTAGGAGGAATCGAAGTAAACTATTGATTGATTGCATGCATTTAAAAAATAATTAAGACAAAAAAGGCCCTAGCATAAATGCTAGGGCTATTCTATAAACTTCAACAAGTTAGTATGTAATATTAAACAAACCACCTGAAATGGTTATGGTATCACTATTTACTAAATCAAAAAACTGGAATTCAAAATCACCCTTTAAAATCCGATTGCTTTCATCACTCTCAGCAATATTTAAATCGCCGGATAAGAACTCTGAAATGCCATAAGTCACCTCAAATAATTTTCCGCCTGCATCCAAATCCCCCGTATCATAATTGCCTGGTTCAAGATTATTTAGGGTAAGCACTAAATTTTCATCGTTCTTTTCAAAAATGAAGACATCATTTCCTGTAATTTCATTCTTTAAATGTGAAAATTCAGTCGTGATAAAAGGGCTACCATCCCAAGACATTTCAAATCCTATAACATCCGCAAAAGGATCAGTTACGATATCCACTACATCATCTGTTTTACACGAATAGGTTCCTAAAACGATAAGGCATGCTACTAACAAAAAACTTAATTTCTTCATAATTCAACAGTTTGATTTGGGATAAAACGAATTGAATTATACGATTAGTACATGCACTTTAAACCAATAAACTCAAAGCCTTTATTATCAAGGTATTAGGCCTCAAAAAAAATTAAAAAGAATGGTGCAAACTCCATTGTAATTGATTCTTAGACCAGTTATTCGTGGTCTGCTTCATCACCCCCAATTGAGTTCTGAGGTTATCCTTAATACTGTAACCTACAGCAGTGTAAAATCGATTCCTATCAAAAATCTCCACCGTATTTCCTGACCCAATAGATCGCTCGCCGTTGACAAACAACTCATTGTACAAGGCTAAATAAATAGCTCCTTGCTTAAGATTTGGCTGGTTCAGGGGAATATTCATAAAAAGGTTATAGCGATATCGCGTCCTCATATCTTGTCCTTCAACCCAACGCTGTTCGTATCTAAATCTATGGGTTAAGAAAAATCGATCAGCAAAAACCGTTGGGAATAAGGCCTCTTGGTAAATTCTGCTTTCAGAAACAGTACTGTTATCATCACCGAATGCTCCAGTGGTAATATTTCCATAACCAAGAGTGAATTTAATATTGGCCTTTTCAGGAGTATAGGTTAATCCTCCCCTTAGCAATAATTGCTCCAAATCTCCACCTAAATCCCAGTTCCTGAATTGAGCATCTCCTTGCACCCCCCAAGAGCCTTCACCTATTTCACCTGAGAAAAAATACATATACCAAGCACCTAGTTGGTCTTCATCAAATTGTGCATATGCTTTTGGGGCACCCATTATACTTATCCAAACCAATATGATTATAATTCTACTCATTTTTTACTGTTTCTATTTGGAACAAAGATATTATAGGAGAGTTGAATGTCCATTTAAAAAGGATACTTAAACACAATCATATGTTTTATTGGTAGACCATTCTTTTCAATTGCATTTGGATAATGTTTTTTGAAAAAGTCCTTACGAATATGGTCCATTTCAAAACCGCATTTTTGATAAAAAGCAATATTCCCTATAGAGGCATCTGCAGTTCCAACCAATAGGTTTTGAATGCCTCGTGCCCTAGCATCCTGAATAACTCTACCAACTTAATGTTTCCCCAATCCCAAACCCTGCTGCTCAGCATTTATAGCAATATTTATAATTTCCCAAGTATTGGAGTCTATAGGCTCAATACAAGCAGCTCCACAGCATGTATCGTTCGGATCGAACAATCCTAAATAAAAACACTTAGCTATATTTCTATTAACCATCTCTTCGGATTCATCTGCTAATAGCAGTAAATCCATTGGAGGCGGTTCATCCATTATTCTAATCTCATGTTTCATTCTTCAAAAATAACAAATGTATGAACCACTATAAATCCATTGCATTCAAAATATACTATTTACTAACGGGATAAGAAGACTTTCCACATTGGGCAAATAAATAGGCTCTTTTTAAATCAATCGGATGCTCTCTTAAGAAATCTTCGAGATGATTTTTATAAGATTCACGAGTCGTTTCACTCACCTGTTCATCAAATACTTTAAAAATATAATAGGCAACAGATCCATCAGAATTAAAATAGAATCTATGAAAAAGCTTGACATAATCCGTTTCTACACCCCAATTGAAACCAACATCATCTAGGTGAGCTACAATTTGCTCATGAAAATTGGTCCATGATGCTATAACAGCCTCAAATTGATCACCTGAAGCATTTGGATCTAATAAATTGGTATGTAATTTATCCAGGTGCTCTACATTCAATCTAGCAGGTCGGTCATCACTAGCTAAATCGACCACCACTGCCTTAACTTCTTTGATCTGCATTTGAACAAGCTCTTGAGCAAAGACGGTATGGCCAAATAAATTAATTAGGGTACAAAGCAATAAATGTTTCATGTGTATTTTTTATCCTTTGATGCCTAAAGTTGTCTTTTTGGTGTGTAAAAAACACTAAATCTATTGCAGAACATCCTAATAAAAATCACGCTCAGCGACTTGAATACAGGTTAACTCTACCCTATGTCCATCAGGATCAGTCAAATAGACCGAATGAAAGTAATGATGGTCTTGAAATTCGAATGGTTCATTAATTTGATTAAAATGACTTTGAGCTTGTTGAAAAGCTTCTTGATCTACATTAAATGCAAAATGATCGATACGAATCTGATGTTTACGGGTAGATTCATGTTCTTGTGCAGGGAAAATAGCTACGCCCGTTTTTCCGGATAACATAAACACAGGAAAAGGACCCCACTCCTCAAAAGTATAAGGTTTTAAACCCAATACTTTGGAATACCATTGTTGAGACCGGGCTATGTCTGCAACCTTTATAGCCACATGATCTAGAAAGCGAATGTTAAAAGGATTCGTCTCAGCCATTACTTGGTAGTTTCTCCTCCCATTGCAGTAAACACCTCATCAATAGGCTCCCACAATTCAATTTTGTTTCCATCTAAATCCATAATATGAGCAAATCGGCCATATTCAAAGGATTGAATTTCACCAATTATTTGAACTCCATCTCTTTTGAACTGATCCAACAGGCCATCTAAGTTTTGAACTCGGTAATTAATCATAAAAGCTTTCTTGGAGGGTTCGAAATAATCTGTATCCGACTTAAAAGGACTCCAACTTAGATAATTAATTTCAGACGGATCATGCGCATTTCGAAATTCAAAAGATGAACCCCAAGGAGATAAAGCCAAGCCTAGATGTTTACCATACCATGCTCGAGTTGCATCTGGGTCTTCACTCTTAAAAAATACGCCACCTATTCCCGTTACCTTTGGTTTCTTTTCCATATTTATCTCTTTTTCATTTCTCGTTCAAACTGTAAAAGGGCCATATAAGGATCTCCGTCTAACCCAAGCAATTGAGCAAAAGCAGGTTCTGTTTTTACCCCTTGTTCTTTAAGTGCTACAATCTTTGACTTAAAATCAGGTCCATGCTTTTCCAATAAATAATGTTCGACCAATAAATGCCTGAAGGCATACTGCTGAACACTTGGAATATGCTGAGCAAAAATTTCTATTGGAAAATAATTCGTTTGAAAAGTACACAGCACAAAGGGCTCTTCTCTTATCGTTCCTTTACGCATGGTAAAGTCAGGCATCTCACCAAAAGATTCCTGTATCAATGTTTCAAATAATTCTAAATCAGCGGCACAACACAACACATCCAAATCACTATTTGAGACATTAATTTCAATAGGAATCGTTCCAGCGAGTACAGGATCAAAAGGTTCTAGAATGTCCCATAATTTGAGTGCTTGAATAGTAGAGAGAGCCTGCCTTTGATTAGGATTCCCTTCAGATAGATAATTGATATTTAGAAACTTTTGGCTCATATCAGCTAGACTATTCCGTGGCTATTAAAGAATATAAAGTTATTTACTCTTGGACAAATATTTAAGGAAATAGATATTACAACGAGCATACGGAGAATTCTTTCCTTCAATCTCTTTAAACCCTAATTTTTCATATAAATGCATGGCAGGTGTAAGGATAGTGTTACTTTCAATATAAAGGGTCTTTCCACCTAATTCAGTAGCCAAATCAACTATAGCCTGTCCTAATTTATAACCAATACCTAATCCTTGATAAGCGGGGTCTACCCCCATCTTAGACAGCTCAAAATCATATGGAATGGATGCATCCAATTTAACCAAAGCACACACACCTACAACTGCTTCATCAACCAATGCAAATAAAATTTCACCTCCATTGGATAAAACCTTACCCTCTGGGTCATTCAAAGCAATGTGATCTGCCTCCTCCATTTTGAAATAAGCTTCAATCCACCTTTGGTTCAAGCTTTTAAAAAAAGGTTTAAAAGTGGGTTTGTATTTTTCAATCCGAACTTGACGCATACTTATTTGAAATTCATCGTTAATTTAAGCCTTCTTTATTTCGCTGCTGATCGATGAAATCTAATCCGCATGCTAGCTTTTGGGCCACTTTACTTCGAGTATCTATCATACGCCAAAAAGGTGCTATTTGTTCTATAGGTCTTCCTTTTTGATATTCCTCAAAAGCAGCTTCCGCAACAATTCTAAGAAAAATACCACTAGTTACGGGACAAGTCTTCTCTGCTTGAAAAGTCAAGGCTAAATCTTGTCTCATGGTTGAGAGTTCCACCTGATTACCTAGGGGAATATCATGAATATATGCATCTACTATTTTGGGAGTTGCGATCAACATTTTACAACCTTCTTCCATATCTGCGAATCGTTTATCCAGCACCTTGACTATAGGTTCTTTTTCAAGGTCTCTTTTTTCCACCCAAGACTTTTTTGCCATAACGTATCGTACTCTTTTGGACTATTTAAATTCATCTAGTACTGGAAGTTTCTTCCGGTCAAAATCAAATACAGCCTGATTTTCCCATGGTGAACCATCCGTTGCTTCAGGACCTTTCCAAGCAATAAGTTCTGCTCCCCAATAACAAATCCCTAAGCCACCCTCTGTAGATAAAATCATATCTTTCATCAACTGAATAAAGGCTAGTTGCCCGGATGGGCTTGCCTCATACCCAGGTAATAATTGCTCCTCTAAGCCAACTATATTATTGGTATAATCATTCCACCCTAAGGTGAATGGATAGGCAGTTTCTGCAATGACCATGTCTTTTTGGTGTATCGTACTTAACTCATCTAAGGTTGACCTAAGTAGGGCAATATCCATACCATGAAACTTAGGGTAATAAGACAAGCCAATCTGGTCATAATCTAAACCTACCATCTTTTCATAAAAATAAGTTGCACCAGAGTAGCCTGCATAATGTAGCATAATAGGTATATCGGCATTCCAATCTCGCACCCCTTCAATACCTGCTTGTAATAAACCTCTGAATGCTGACAGATTATCAATATGACCAATCGGATGAAGGATACCTGTATTAATCTCATTTCCTACTTGTACCATATCTGGCTGAATATTGGACACCACTTCATTGGTATAACTGTACAGGGTATCCTTTAATTCTTCATAGCTTAATTGTGCCCAAGCTGCTGGGGTGTTTTGTTGACCTGGATCTGCCCACCAATCCGAATAATGTAAGCATAACCAAACTCCAAATCCTTTATCTTTAAGGGTTTGAGCATAGGTCAATACTTCTTCATAACTACTATGCTCAGTGGCAGGGTCAACCCATAGGCGAAGGCGAATCATATTGATACCGGATGCTTTTGCCATATCTAGAAAATCTCTTGCAATCTCTTGCTCATCGAAAAAAGTAATCCCACTTGCTTCAATTTCTGGAAGAGCAGATAAATCTAAGCCAGATAAAGCCATTGATCCCGACTCATTGACAGGATTAGTCACCTCAACAATGGGCTGCTCCTCCGAACAGGAAAAATGAAACAATACAAGTAGACAAAATAATGGCCAAAACTTCATAGACAGGCGTATTATAGCTTAATAATCTTTTTATTGGATTCACCCAGCTGAATCCAATAAACACCTTTACCTAAAAAAGCTAAGTGAATAGATTGAACCCCAGCTTCCACTTGTCCACTATGAATTATCCTTCCATTTAGATCAAAAATAGTAAAACTTGACTTCGTGGAAATCGGTGTATTTAAATATAAGATATCTGAGCAAGGATTTGGATAAAAAATGGAGCTTTCCACTGGAAATGTAGTAATACCAACTTCCGTAGAACAATCTTCAAAAAAGTCCTTGATATAAGCTGTTTGGGCACTATTTAATCCATGATTGGCATTACCCCGCACTAGAATTACATCACCATCTAAATACACATATTCAAATATTAATGGAGACCCTACTGGAACACCCCCAGGAGGAAGAGCATCGCCTGCATATCCTTGGCTTTGAGCAATCAGATATATGGCTAATTCAGCTGGCAAAAAAGAGACACCAACGGGAGATGGACCACCAGCAAATGGAATCAAATTATCATTATCGTTGCAAATAGATAAGTATTTTCTCCCAGCCAGAGGGGTTTTGCTATGCTCATATCCACAAAAGTCTGCTGTAGGTAGAGGCTCATCAGTCGGATAATAAAAAGCATCCTCGTGGTATTGAGGTTCATTCAATTGGGAAACAAACCCACATACTCGATCAATGGCAGGATCGTCATTTTGAATAAATATATTATTCACCAAACCAGAGCCATTGGATCCGCCTAATAATCTAATTCTCGTTTCGTCCACATTGTCAAATCCTTTAAGCAGATCCACCAACTGGCTGACCATGTCCACATCAGGACCTGTACTCTCCTCATTGCATATAGACCAACTATTGGCATATCCTGTAGGTGCTATCAAAATATGACACTCCAATACTTCACTGAAAGACTGCGCCATTTGTGCACCATTTCCACCGTTCCCATGTAGTAAAATACAAGCTGGGAACCCATTATCTGGTGTCTCGCCCTCAGGTATTATGATAGAAACAGGATAGGTATATCCATTTGGAAACTGAGACCAGCTCAACGTAATATCCAAGTTGGTGTCTTCAGTCAATACTTGTGCTTGCAGTGACCAAGAAGTCAGCAGAATAAAAAGTAGGTATCTCATAAGCAGCATTTTATAAAAAGTAATAAAAAAGCTTCAAAAAGCTGCTAATACACATTAAAAAAGCACCCAGTAAACTGAGTGCTTATTTCATTATTGATCCTATTTGTTTTTATCGTAAAACTCCTTGTAATGCTTCAACTTTTCATATCTCGATTCCATTTTTTTAAATCTCATCTCATTTATTCCAGCAGCTGATTTATCAAAAACAATGGATTCTTCAATATTTAATTCCATTGCAACAGCTTCCACATCATGATCTGTACCCATATAGGTAAACGACCACTCCGCTTCCTTTTTGGCCTCAATTAATGCCTTGATCATAGAATGGGTATACTCTTTGGAAGCATTTTCTAAACCATCCGTTAGAATAGTTACTTCTACTCGATTTAAGTCCCCTTCAACCAACATTTTTTCTTGTAAACTTATACCGTGTCCGATAGCATCATATAGAGGTGTAAGTCCACCGGGACGATACACTTTTAAATTTAATGCTGCCACATTTTCAACCACATCTTTGATATGATATTCTTTAATTCCTGAGCTGTTAAAAGATAGGAATGTAACGTAATGCTCTTGCTCAGGAAACTCCTTATTCTGTTGCTTATAATCCTGAATCAATTCATTAAATGAGGAAATAGTAGCTTCACGAATATTATCCATAGAACCACTTTCGTCTACAATAATCAAATTAAATACTTTGACCTTTTTCTCCATGTCTGATTTTTTAAGGGGTTAAAAACAAATTACACTACCCTAATACCAGAAATCGAAAAGGTTACAACTAATTTTAATGGGATTTAAAATTTGATATTCATGTCCAATCGAATTCGACTGCCATTCTCTTGAAAAGCACCCGTTTGGACCAAATCTTCTACTAAATAGGTTCTTAGATTGATATCGAAGTTGGGTTTTACTAGGTAAACA
>CAXQNQ010000279.1:0-16308 GCA_964225135.1 Mesoflavibacter profundi | reverse complement strand
CTTAGACATATGGTATTTTTAATCGAATATAGTAAGTTCCTTTCAAATCAAAAGCCTCTAATACCACTCGTTAGCATCCTTTCTGTTGGAATAATCTAAAAGTGAAGCTGGATAATTAATCCAATCTTGTTGCTGAATAATCAATCCATCCGCATTCAATTCAAAAATGCTAGTAAACAGCATGGGACCATAGTCCACTTCCATCCATTTAAAAGGTAAAAACTTTCCCTCGACTATTATCTTCCGACCCTCAGCTGAAATATCAAATACCTGAAGAACTTTGGATGATTGCTTTTGAAATGCTGGATTATTCCAATCCAAAAATTGTTGGACAGAATCATGGGTACATACATATTCTCCTAGCATAACATCTTGAAACACTACATCGGCTGCATAAAACTTCATCAGCTGATTAATATTTGATCGATCCGCGTACACTTCGTAAAAAGAGGAAATTACTGCTTTAGAATACTTAGTGTCATCTTTGTTACCACAACTGAGCAACACATTAAGAATAAAAAACCAAAAAATTAGATAGCGCATATTTAAAGGGTAATACGTTTACGAATACGAGAAAGCGCTTGGGGAGTAATACCAATGTAAGAAGCTATATATTTTAATGGAATTTCTCGGATTAATTCAGGTCGTTCAGAAAATAAACTGAGATATCTATCCTCTGCCGTTTTATTCAATAAATCTAATTCCCGCTTGGCCTTGTTTAAAAAAAGTTCTTCCGTGGCTATTCTACCGATCTTATTTCCGACCTCCGTTTGGGCGAATATTTCATGAACATCTGCATAATTCATGGAAAAAAACACGGAATCTGTAATTGTTGCAACAGCATACTCGGATGGACTTTGTTTCAAAAATGAATCATATGCACTAACAAATGAATCTTTAAATACAAATGCAAAAGTAAGGTCATTATCTGCCTTAGGAATATAGTGTCTTACAATTCCCTTTTCGATAAAAGACAATTGCTGTTCTACTTGTCCTACTTGAGTTATGACCGTTTTTTTGGGTATTTCAACACGCCTCATCTTGCTGAAAAGGAAATCCCAATCTGATTCACCAAAGCCAAAATTTGATTTAAAATATTGTTCAACCAAGTCACTCATATAACTAAACAAATTCTATTTATTTTAAAGCAATATCAGTAATAAATATGTGAATTTATAAGGGTTTTCAACACTTTTTTTCAAAATTAATCAGTTATCTTATTAGATATTACTAACTCAAAATACTAACTATGAATCCCTTAGCTATTGTAGCTGGAATTCCAGTTTTAATTACTTTATTTGGTGTAATCAAGAGAAAACGTTTTTTCTTTTTATTAGGTTATTTTCTTTATGCGCTTTTAGTCGTTGGTGCAGAGATGAATAACTACATGGAGACAAATGCTATGCAACATTTAATGATTGCAGCATTATGGGCTGTACAAGGCGCCCTAGCTTTCCCTAATAAACTGAATTACGATGGTAGTAAAGTTTTTAAATCTTTTGCAATCAAGACATTCATTGCATTTATACTGATCAACCTGATTGGAATATTTGTTGCAAAAGATTCTGAGGCAGTGCCAAAAGCTGCAGAATACTATCATGGAATACTTATGGTATTCCCTATGATTGCCACGTTTTTGATGCTTACCAATAGGGTGCCTGTTCAAGACAACTAAATCTTGGATGAGTTAAAAACATCTTATTGGATTAAGCTTTAAACACAGCTTACAAAGCTGTAGTACATGTAGTGAGAGAAAATGATTAATGAAGAGTCCCTAGATTTGGGACTCTTTTTTATTGTTTTAAAGTGAAATTAGCTACTCCAATTTTCAGCATATCTTTTGCTGCATTCAACTCCCAGGTTTGGGTACTTGAAGTGAATAATTTTTGTGCTCGGGCTTCTACTTGTTCCAAATTAGAACCAGCCATGCTCAATTTTTGAACATATTCATCATAGGTATACCATTCTAGATCATTTCCGGATGCTCCTGTGACCATACTAAACCAAACATGTGTTACAGTTTGGGTCATCTGATTCCCTTCAATCTCTATAAGCCCCTTTGAGGTAGGTGTCATATTACCTGAATAGGCAGTAGATAATATAAAAGAGTCAACAGTCAAATCTAAATTGATCATACCTTGATTACTTTCCCAACTGCCAACAAACGCAGCGTTAATTTCATTCGATTTTTGTTCCTTATTCGTACAGCTAAATAGAATAAATGCTACAAGAAATGTTAGAATAGTACTTGTCCGTATCATATGTATACTTGTTACTCAATTAATTAAAAGCGCATCATAAACTCTGTCAAGTTTATATTTGTATCGAGATTAATTTTCTTTCTCAATCGATAGCGACTGGCCTCAACACCTCTGACAGATAGATTTAACAAATGGGCAATTTCCTTCGTAGATAAATTCATTCTTAGGTATGCACATAGTCTATGATCATTCGGTTTTAGTTGTGGAAAGGTCTCAGAAATCCGCTTTAAGAAATTGGAGTGCACCTCATCAAAGTGACGAGCAAATTGTTCCCATTCGTTATCCAGCTGTTCATCCGAATTCAATTTCCTAATAATCTTAGTGATATCTTTTTTCAGTGTTGGAATGGCTTTATCCGATTGAGTTAGCTTCTTCAATTCACCTTGGATACTTCGCATTAATTCTATCTTTTGGACTAAGTGCATAGTGGTAGAAGCTAGTTCTTGATTCTTAAATTGAATCTGAGACTTCAGGTTCTCATTTTTCAGTTGGTCAATCGTTTGCTCCGAGGTTTCCTGATTTTGTAAAAATGCTTGCTTCATCTGCTCTTGCTGAGTAGTCAATTCATCCTCCTTTTGAGTATATCGATTACGCTGAAATAGAATTACCCCTATTGCGATTGCAAGACCGATAAAAATAATTCCAATATTAACTATACGAGAAGCATACCAAACCGTCTCAATTATAAAAGGATAAGTGTCAATCGCACTTTCATTACCATACTTATCTATGGCCTTCACTTTAAATACATAATCCCCAGGACTCAAGTTGGTATATTCTTTAAGCTTTAACTGTGTCCAATCAGACCAATCTTCATCAGATCCTTCCAGCATATACTTGTATTTAACTTGTTGTATATCCTGATAGAAATTACTGGAAAAATGAAATTTGAACCCATTCTCTTGTATATCAAATAATGGTATTTCTTGATTATCTGAAGTTTTGTGACCTGCGAAAACTAGCTCTTCATTATTCATCACCTTAGTGATGTATACATTGAAAGATTCATTGATATAAGCAGATTTTTGTGGATTAAAATGATACACCCCTTTATCTGATCCAAAGAATAGATTATAATTGTCGATTGGAGATATCATTTCAAACCCACCTAAAAGCTTGCCTTGCATAAAAGGAAAATACTCGACATCAAATGATTTCGTCAATCCTTTTTCACTGACTTTAATGACACCAACTGAATCATTGGCAGCAAACCAGATATGACCATTTCCATCTTCTTGCAATTCTTTCACCCGCTTATCTGAACCAATAATTTCATCAAAAGCTTTGTAGTTTAAAAAGCTATCTTGTTCTGCATCATAGGAATAAACTCCTCGTTCAGAGGTGAATACGACCTCATTGTTAATCTTAAATACATCATTCAATAGATCAGATGCTAAACCATTGCTTGAGTTATATTGGCTAGCAAATAGACTATCTTGATTAACATTAATATCTAATTTAAATATGCCCCTGTAAGGATGGGCTATCCATAAGCGATTGTCATCATCTTTCGCTATTAATCGACTTGACTCTTCAAAACCTTTAAATGTTTTTAAATATGTCCAGGCTCCATTTACTCTAGTAAAAATATTTAAACCCGTATAGCAACCACCTACCATCAAATCATCACTCAGTTTTATATACTTCCAAGCGCCTAATACTGGGGAGAATTTCCTCAATTTTCCTTGATTCAGTATCATATCCCCTTCATGGTGTCCTACTAATAGCTGACCATCTACTTCATCTATGCCCCAAACTTGACCGATTGAACCTTCAACTAATTCAAAATCAACCTCAGTTAATGGATCGTAATACGATTGCCAAGGAATCTTATACAATCCATTTGATGTACCTATGTAGAGCACTTCATCGTATAATTCTACTGCATATACGGGATCCTCAAAATCACGATCTGGATGAATAAGTGTAAAAGGTGAATTAATCTCGATATAATCTATACCATTATTTAGGCCCAACCAAAGATTATCGGAATGATCAAAAAATACCGCATTGATATTGTTGTTCTGTAAACCTATACCTTTGGTAAATAATCTGATAGCCCTACCATGTTTATCTAATGTCATGGCACCACCAAAAGAAGTCCCTACAACTATTTCAGATGAGCTTTTGGATCGCTCTAAATCTGTAATCCAATTTTCTTTCAGATAGTCATTACTACTATTATCATATGGACTTATCGATTGACCGTCATATATGAAAAGTCCCTGCTTAAGTGTAGAAACCAAATAACTAGTTGAATCTAGGGGTACGGCACCTGTTATAATTCCGATATTTAATTTCCTATCTAATACTGGCTTAAATTGATCATCGTCATAATACATCAGATTTCCAGAAGCATCTTGAACCCAAACTTGATCATTGACTACACCCATATACCACAAATCGTCCTCTAGAATGTAGACCCGTATTTTATTATTAACTAGCTGATAGATTTTTCGTGTTGTTCTAAAAAATAATCGATCACCTGTCATTACAATTTCCCAAACATCTTCAAATTGTTCATGTCCTTTTGGAATTAGATGATTCAAACTATGGTATACCAAAGCTCCTAAACTATCGGGCTTAAAAATTCCAAACTCACCCTGTCCTCCCACAAACACCTCCCCTGATTCATTAATATAAAGGGATCGACAAATGGTTTGATTTTGTAATTTGTACGTAGTCCAATTGTCTCCATCAAATTCTAGGAGCCCATCGTTATTAGAAAAGTATAATTTTCCAGACTTGCTTTGAGCAATGTCCCAATTATGTGTACCAGCCTCATAACGCTCTTTTACATAGTTCAATATGGGTGGTACACCAATATTAATTCCTTGCCCCAGTACTTTTGTGCAAGTACTCAAAAAAAAGAGCAGTAGTCCGTAGCTGTAGTATTTTTTCCAAAAAAAGTCCATGTGGGTTAAAATTAACAGAAAATCAACAATTTAGACGCATAATTGCAGTAGTTTGTTTGTATAGTAAAGTACTATTGCAGTAGTACCCCTTCCACTAGCGTAGTAGTGAAGTACCTAAAAACTAAGATTAAAAAAAATTTAACCCTAATTTTAAATAGAACATAAAAGGATAGTCAATATTCTTTTTACACAATTATGTAATTAATAAACCATTATGCACAAATTTTTATTTGGCGCAATATTAATTATTGGATTTCATTCCATAAATGCGCAGACTCTCACTATAACAGGTACTGTTGTTGACGAAGCAAATAAAGAATCTATCATTGGTGCAAATATTCTGATAGATCAAACGAGCAACGGAACAGTAACAGACCTAGACGGGAAATTTGAGCTAGAAGTAAATCAGGGCGACGTGCTTATTGTAAGTTATACTGGTTTTGTAGATCAAAGAATTCCAATCACTTCAGATCAACCACTATTGATAGAATTGGGCCAAGACAATAAACTACTAGATGAATTTGTAGTGGTAGGTTATGGTACCCAGAAAAGAAGTGAAATCAATGGAGCAGTATCCGTTGTACTTGCAGAAGACATCAGCAAAACAGCTAATCTTCGTGTGGAACAAGCCTTACAAGGAAGAACTTCTGGTGTACAGGTAACTCAATCCTCAGGTTCACCAGGAAATGCGTTATCTGTGCGGATTAGGGGTACAGGTACTCCACTGAATAGTGATCCTTTATATATTGTTGATGGTGTTTGGGTAGATGGAATAGACTTTTTGAATCCAAATGATATTGAGTCTATGAGTGTATTAAAAGATGCTGCATCAGTAGCTATCTATGGTACCTCAGGTGCTAATGGTGTTGTTATTATTACTACTAAAGAAGGTAAGAAAAACTCTAAGGGGACGATTTCCTATGATGGATATGTAGGACAACAGGAGGTAGCTAGAACCTTGGATCTACTAAATGCTCAAGAATATGCCACGCTACTTCTTGAAGCGAATCCAAACAATCCACTAAATCTTCCAGATCCTTCAACGCTAGGTGAAGGTACTGACTGGCAAAATGAAATCTTTCAAGTAGCACCTATGCAAAGCCACCAAATCTCCTTCCTTGGTGGAAACAATAAATCAACTTATGGTATTACGGGTGGTTACTTCAAGCAGGATGGTATTGTTGGAGGAGACAAATCAGCTTTCGAACGCTACTCAGCTAGGTATAAGAGTTCAAATGAGGTAACGGATTGGTTTAAAGTTATTACCAATGTAAACTACACGCACTTTACTAGAAATGCACTTCCTGAGAATGATGAATTTTCATCTCCTGTAGCATTTGCGCTTAATATTGATCCAATTACATCCGTATATAAAGAGGATGGAACATTCAACTTCTCCCCTTACGTTGTGGGAGATGTTAAGAATCCGGTCAATAGAATTGCAACAACATTTAGTACTTGGACCTCTGACCGCCTAATCGGACTAATTGGGCAAGAATTATCCTTTACCGATGCATTGAAATTCAAAACCAATGCCTCTATGGATGTAACATTTGCAGACAACTTCAACTTCGGACCTAGTTATAACTTAGATCCGTCTGGAGCTTTTGTTCATGAGCGTGTGGATCAAAATTACGTAGGTAAAGAGAAACATAAATGGACCAATTACTTAATAGAAAACATGTTGTCTTATGATCAAGTATTTGGAGGTAGCCATACTGTATCTGCTTTAGTAGGTACCTCTTTCCGAGAAAGAAATACAGAAGGTCTGGTTGTAGGGCTAGCAGATTTGCCGGTTAATACACCTGATGCAGCTTTCATTACAGCTCAAAATATTAACGATGGCAATATCGATAACAGAAATATTGCAGAATGGACATCCGAATCTGCTTTAGTTTCTTATTTCTCTAGAGTTAACTACAATTACAGAGATAAATACTTCTTAACAGCATCACTTCGTAGAGACGGTTCATCCAGATTCGGTGCGGAGAATAAATTCGCTACTTTCCCAGCAGTATCAGGTGGATGGTTAAT
This sequence comes from Mesoflavibacter profundi, assembly GCA_964225135.1. GTDB lineage: Bacteria > Bacteroidota > Bacteroidia > Chitinophagales > Saprospiraceae > AM-2324. The sequence continues at coordinate 9,098 of CAXQNQ010000279.1, read as the reverse complement.
CAATAAAGATCTTAATTTACCTAAGGCCATCAATTTCCTTAAGTTAAAGGCCAGCTGGGGTAAAAATGGAAATGAAGGTTCTTTATCAGATTATGGATTTACAACTGTAATAGATCCAGTGAGATACGTTTTTGGTGTTGATCAAATCCTAACACTAGGTCAAGCTCCTACAGTACCTGCTAATCCAGAACTTAAATGGGAGGTGAGTACTCAAACTGATGTAGGTATTGATGCAGGACTATTGGATGATCGTATCACCCTTACAGTAGATTACTTTATAAAGGAAACAGATGACATCCTTATTCCGGCAAGTATTCTAGCTACAGCGGGTTCAGGTATTAATGGTTCTGCTCCTCCATTTACTAATGTGGGTAGTATGGAAAATAAAGGTTGGGAGTTTGCTGCAGCATATCGTAATAACTTTGGACAATTATTCCTAGATGTCGCAGCTAATGCAACTTTCATCAAAAATCAAGTAACTAGCTTAGGTGACTTTACTACACCATTCTCTTCTGGATTCAATCAAGGAGTGGGTGGTAGCACGACTAGGATGGAGCAAGGAATGCCATTAGGATTCTTTTATGGATATGTCACGGATGGTGTTTTTGAGAATAGATTTGAGGTGCAAGAGTATTTGAATGCAGAAGGGGAAGAGATTCAACCCAATGCAGAAGCAGGAGACTTTAAATTTGTTGATGTTAATGGTGATGGAATGATCTCAGATTTAGACCAAACCATGATTGGAAATCCTTACCCAGATGCTATTGTTGCATTAACTACTACCTTAGAATACAAAGGGTTTGACCTTAATATCTTCTTCCAAGGTACTATTGGAAACGAAATTGTAAACGCTACATCTAGATATGATTTGAGGGTATCGAACTTACCAGCAACTAGATTCAATCGTTGGACAGAAGACAATACCATGACTACGGAGCCAGCAATGACTCTAGTTGATCTCAACCAAAACTTTAGATTTTCTGATTACTTCGTGGAAGATGGATCATTTATTCGATTGAAGACCCTACAATTAGGTTATACTTTGCCTAAGGACTTCACAAAGAAATTCCTAGTAGAGAAGTTTAGAGTTTACGTTTCTGGTCAAAACCTATGGACCTTCACTAATTATTCTGGTTTGGATCCAGAGATTGGTAAGGCTAATGCATATGACAACAGTATTTCATCCAACCTTAATTATGGTGTAGATCGTGGCCTGTATCCACAAGCAAAGATCTTCATCGGAGGTATTAACATTCAATTCTAATTAAGATGAAAAACCTAAAAACATACATCAACCCACTTTTCTTGTTGACTGCTTTGATTTTAATCACAAGCACAGCATGTGAGAGCGAACTCGATAAAACACCTATTATTGGTGAATTAGAGAGTAACTTTTATCAATCTGAAGAAGATGCTATAGCAGCAATTACGGCAGCTTATGATCCACTTCAGTACAACTTTACAAATTATGTTTTCCACTTCCGTTGGTTCTTTGGGGACCTAGTTTCTGATGACGCCATTAAAGGTGGTTCAGCACCAACAGATCAGCCACAATTGGAAGCTATTTCATTATTTCAAACAACGTCTAATAACATTCACTTGAATGCAGATTGGACTGCTAAGTATATCGGTATCTACAGATGTAACTTGGTCATTGAGAACGTAGGCAGCATGGCCGATGAATTCATAAGTAATGAGCTGAGAACTCAATTGGTGGCAGAAGCCTATTTCCTAAGAGGATTCTATTTCTTTGAATTAGTAACTATGTACGGTGGTGTACCTAAGGTAGATAGACTTTTATTGCCAAGTGAGTACAATATGCCGAGAAGTTCTGCGGAAGAAATTTGGCAACTGATAGAAGATGATCTAACATACGCTGCAGATAATTTGCCGGAGAAAAGTGCCTACTCTTCTGATGAGGTAGGTCGTGCAACACGAGGTGCAGCGCTAGGATTATTAACTAGAGCTTATGTTTACCAAGAGAATTGGACCGATGCTCAAACAACAGCTGAACTTGTAGTGAACTCCGGTGAATATTCATTAGCTGAGGATTACGAAAACATTTTCGTAACAGCAGGTGAAAATGGGCCTGGGTCTATTTGGGAAATCCAGCGTTCTCCGCTAGGTGGAGGCTATTGGGGTTCTGTAAATGGTGCAAACGAAGGTAACTTATCTACTGTATTCCAGCTGGCTAGAGGACAAATTGGAGGTTGGGGATTCAATCTTCCAACTCAAAACTTTGTAGATGCCTTTGAAGTCGGAGATCCAAGATTGAAGGCTACCTTATTCATGGAAGGAGACACCATGGGAGATAGAGGTGTATTTACAAAAGCAGCAACTGGTTTTGATTATGATTACTATGCTAAAAAATACTTTTTAAACAGATCTGAGCACGAAGAGATTAACATTGGTGATCCAAATATGAATGGTGAAGTTAATGATAGAGTACTACGCTATTCTGATTTATTGCTTATGCATGCTGAGGCGGCATATCACAATGGACAAGAGGGCGTGGCACGCACTTCGCTTAATCTAGTTCGTGAGCGTGCTAGAAGAAATGCAGAGCCAGGTGTTCTTCCTGATGTTACATCTTCTGGGCAAGCATTATTAGATGCCATTTTACAAGAAAGAAGAGTGGAGCTTGGATTAGAAGGACTACGATTTTTTGATATAGTAAGACAAGGTAATGGGGCTGTTATTCTCGGACCATTAGGTTTTGTAGAAGGCAAGCACGAAGTATTCCCAATACCACAACAACAAATTGATTTAAGTAATGGGGTTTTAACTCAAAACCCTGGCTATTAATAACCAAGGTTGATCTTTCCATGCTCCGCTGAGCATGACTCAATGATACAACTAAACAACAATTTTTTATTTATGAAACAGGTTAAATATCTTATTTACGGTGGGCTAGTTTTAGCTCTTGCCTTTGTTTCTTCTTGTAAAAGCGACGATGAAGTTGTTTCTACTATTGAAGAGCCAAAAGCACGCTTTACACCAGTACAGGATGCAAATGATCCTTTTACTTGGTCAATGACCAATGAGTCTGTGGACGCAAGTTCATACTCTTGGGATTTCGGTGACGGTGCAACAAGTACAGACGAAAGTCCTACGCACACGTACTCTATGGAAGGTACTTACACGATTACTTTGACGGCTACAGGCCCTGGAGGAAGTGCAAGTTCTTCAGAAAGTGTTCTAGTTGCAGATCCTAACAGTCTATTAAAAGAATTGACTGGAGATGTTTCTAAAGTTTGGAAACTAAACAGAGATCTAACAAACGAACAATATCCATTGCAAGTAGGACCAGCTGATTATTCTCAGATCTGGTGGGCTTATGGATTAAATGAGCCAATTGGTAATCGTACATGTCTAATGGAAGAAGAATATATTTTCCACTATGACGGTACATATGAGTATAACTCAAATGGTGAAGTATTCGCTGAAGCAGGTGTTTATAACGAAGATGTAGCAGCTACATGTGTAGACGAAACAGATGCAGCTAATATGACTGGTATCAATGGAGATGATTTATCTGCATGGGGATCAGGTTCATTTACATTTGAGTACGATCCAGCTGCAGGTCAATTATCTGTTATTGGTACAGGAGCACACGTTGGTCTTTCTAAAGTAGGTACTGACGGAGAATACATGGTACCACAGCAGTCAGTGACTTACCGCGTGGTTGAAATGAATACAGATGGTCCAGTTGACTATTTAACACTTGAAACTGACTTAGTAGCAGCTGGTGGATACTGGAGATTTGTATTAGTTTCTTATGACGATCCAAATGATGAGCCAGATCTTCCTGGAGCACCTCCAGCAGCATCTTTCTCTTATGAGGTAGACGGACCAACTGTAACCTTTACAAATACGTCCACTGGAGCTGATTCATACTTATGGGATTTCGGTGATGGAAACTCTTCAACTGAGGAGAGTCCAGTACACACGTACTCTGCTGATGGTTCTTACAACGTAACACTTACAGCATCTAATGCTGATGGTGATACACCTGTTACAGTAGCAGTTGTTGTGTCTAGCCAAACATTCTCTGGTGACAAACTAACTGGTGGATCAACAAAGACATGGAGACTTAACCCAGCTGCAAATGCAATGATGGTAGGTCCTTGTCCTGGATGTGCTGATTGGTGGGCGAATTCTGATCAAGATGTAATAGATCGTTCTTGTCACTTCGATGATACGTATACATTTGATACCGATGGTAACTTCGTATATGCAACTAATGGTGATATCTGGGCAGAAGCATACCATGGAGTTGATCCTCCGGCATGTGTTGATGAATCTACACTAAGTGCAGATGCTGCTGCTTGGGGTTCAGGTAGTCACACATTCTCAGTAGTAGAAGCTAATGATCCAGAACCTGCATTTATTACAGTAACTGGTACTGGTGCATTCATTGGTCTTTCAAAAGCTTATAATGGTGGTGAATATGCAGCAGGACCTCCAACACCAGATGGTTCAGTTACTTACTCAGTATTGAGCTATGTGAATGATGGAACGTCTGAGCTATTAACTATCGCTGTAGATATCAGTGGTTCAGGTGGTGCATTCTGGACATTTACTCTAATTGCAGACTAATACTAATTCATAGAGGATCGGATGAGGTTTACCCCTCATCCGGCACCTCCCTAATATGTCTTTAATGAAGATTCGAATTTATATTTTCATCATACTTGGACTAGCTAGTGTACTTTTTGCTGGTGGTCTACTGCTAGAAGATGGAGTGCTTGCTGATAAACAGGCATTAATCTGGGCAGAGGAGTTCGATTATGATGGATTACCGGATTCAACGAAATGGACATATGATATAGGGGATGGTTGTCCTAAGCTTTGTGGCTGGGGAAATAACGAACTTCAATACTACACGGACAAAGAATTAGGCAATGCCCGAGTAGCAGATGGTATTTTGACCATTGAAGCACATAAAGCAGAAAGGGGAAACAGTACCTATACTTCTGCTCGCCTTGTAACCAAAGGTAAGGCAGATTTCAAGTATGGCCGTATCGATGTACGAGCAAAAACCACAGGTGGTTTAGGAGCATGGTCAGCAGCATGGATGTTACCAAGTGATAACATATACGGAAACTGGCCTAAGAGTGGAGAAATCGATATTATGGAGCATGTAGGATTTGAACGTGATTCCATTTTTGGTACTCCACATACAGAAGCATATAATGGAATGATATTCACTCAGAAAACGGGTGGTATCGAGATATTAGATTCAGAAGAAGCTTTTCATGTGTACTCTGTAGACTGGAAGGAAGATTGTATAGATTGGTATGTGGATGATATCCTTTATCATACTTTTCACAAAGAACAAGATCACTATGCTTATTGGCCTTTTGATCAAGACTTTCACATCATCTTAAATCTAGCTATTGGCGGGAATTGGGGTGGTAAACATGGGGTAGATCATAGCATCTGGCCTAGAACAATGGAAGTCGATTATATTCGGGTCTATACGAATGAATCAACAAGAACAAATTAAATATTTACAACAATTTTTTGGTAGAATTGAGAAGGCGGCCGATGTTCATCGAGCCGCCTTTTTATTATGCTATGTAAATACCTATCGTATCTTATCTAAGATCAAAACGATCTAGATGCATTACTTTAGACCAAGCTTTAACGAAGTCACGAACAAACTTTTGTTCAGAACCAGCGCAAGCGTATACCTCTGCAACTGCTCTCAACTCAGTATTCGATCCAAAGATTAGATCTACTCTACTACCCGTCCATTTAGCAGCACCTGAGGTTCTATCATTTCCTGCGAAAAGTGTACGATCCTCATTTGATGCTTCCCAAACAGTATCCATGTCTAGAATATTGACGAAGAAATCGTTGCTTAATGTACCAGGACGATCTGTTAAAAGACCAGTTGAAGACCCGTCATAGTTGGCATTCATTGCACGCAAGCCACCCACTAATACGGTCATCTCAGGGATAGTCAAGGTCAATAGTTGTGCACGATCAACTAACATCTCCTCTGCAGTAACGCTGTATTTTTGCTTAGAATAATTTCTAAATCCATCTGCTTGTGGCTCTAGTGGATCAAACGAAGCTGCATCAGTCATTTCTGCTGTAGCGTCTGTTCTACCCGCGAAGAAAGGAACAGTAACCGCTTGACCAGCATCTGCTGCTGCTTTTTCAACAGCTGCATTACCTGCAATAACAATTAAATCTGCCATTGAAATCTTCTTATTAGACTGCTTACCATTAAATTCAGCTTGAATACCTCTTAATACATTCAATACCTCCTCTAATTGTGCAGGATTATTCACCTCCCAATCTTTTTGTGGAGCAAGTTGAATTCTTGCACCATTAGCACCACCACGCTTATCGGAGTTTCGATACGTAGAAGCAGATGCCCAAGCGGTAGATACTAACTTAGATACACTTAATCCAGAAGCCAATACCATTTTCTTCAACATCTCAATATCCACTGTGTCCACTAATTCATGATCAACTGCTGGAACTGGATCTTGCCAGATTAACTCCTCTTCAGGAACTTCAGGTCCTAGATATAAACACTTAGGGCCCATATCTCTGTGCATCAACTTATACCAAGCTCTTGCAAATGCATCAGCAAACTCTTCTGGATTCTCGTAGAAGTGTCTAGAAATCTTTTCATAAGCAGGATCCATTCTCAAAGACAGATCTGTTGTCAACATGAATGGAGCATGTTTTACATTTGGATTGTGTGCATCAGGAATTAATCCTTCACCAGCACCACCTTTAGGTCTCCACTGATGTGCACCAGCTGGACTCTTAGTTAATTCCCAATCATACCCGAATAGGTTCTCGAAATAATTATTACTCCATTTAGTTGGTGTGCTTGTCCAAGCTCCTTCTAAACCAGAAGTAATCGTATCCTCACCTTTACCAGTTCCATGTGTACTCATCCATCCCATACTCATAGCCTCAATTGGCGCTGCAGCAGGTTCTCTACCTACTTGAGCAGTATCTCCAGCTCCATGTGTTTTTCCAAAAGTATGACCACCAGCAATCAATGCTACGGTTTCATAGTCATTCATAGCCATACGACCGAATGTCTCTCTAATATCTCTTGCTGCAGCTAGTGGATCAGGGTTTCCATTAGGACCCTCAGGATTCACATAAATTAATCCCATTTGTACAGCAGCTAGTGGATTTTCTAGTTCACGATCACCTTCGTAACGCTTATCACCTAACCATTCTGTCTCCGTACCCCAGTAAATATCCTCTTCTGGTTGCCAGACGTCTGCGCGTCCACCACCAAATCCAAAGGTTTTCAATCCCATAGATTCTAGAGCAACATTACCTACTAGTACGAAAAGATCTCCCCAAGAGATGTTTTCTCCATATTTCTGCTTAATTGGCCAAAGTAATAATCTAGCCTTATCTAAGTTGGCATTATCTGGCCAAGAGTTCAATGGAGCGAAACGGTGTGAACCCGTTCCTGCACCTCCCCTACCATCAGCGATTCGATAGGTACCAGCGGCGTGCCACGCTAAACGGATAAAGAAAGGACCATAGTGCCCATAATCTGCAGGCCACCAGTCTTTAGAATCCGTCATTAAATCTGTTAAATCTTTTTTCAATGCTGCGTAATCCAAATCTTTGAACGCTTCTTCATAGCTGAAGCCTTCATCCATTGGATTTACAATATTGGCGTGTTGTCTTAAGATGTTCAGGTTAAGTGCATTTGGCCACCAATCTCTATTGGTTGTTCCGCCTCCTGCGACCTGATTGAGTGTTCCATTTAAAAAAGGACACTTACCATTTGAATTTTGGTTATTATCCATATCAGTTTTCAGATAGAGTGAAAGAATACTTAAAAATAGAAGAATAATTACATTGACAAAAACGATATTTTCTATATTTTAATCGAATTTGTCAATATTTACACCTCATCTATCTATCCAACATCCAATGACTCAAAAGGATTCAAGGATTACTTGTAATTCGGTAATGATTTACATCAGTTTTATCCTTTCAAACTTTTTTCTATTACTCTACATCTTAAAGGGAATCAGTTTTGGAGCCCAATCCCCTGTTCTAGCTCTTATCTGAAGTACATCCACAGGCTTGGAAATAAAACCAGCAGGTTCAACAATCAACATGCTGATTTGATCGGGCAAGACAGCCTTTAAATTTAATTTAAGTTTGAGCTCTTCTAGCGAAACAACCCATGAAGTTCTTTTTCCAACTTGCTTCAATGTAATATCTTGATCCACTTCCTTATACTTCAACTTACCTTTGTAATGATTAGCTACTTTGTGTTTAAATGATTCCCATTTTATCCAATATCCTTCATAAAAAACCCAAACAGATTCTGGGTCATATGTAGTCCCATCTCTTCCAATTACTCCTTCCAAATCTAGCCAAAGCGTTTGCGTTCCTATAATGATCGGTGAATTACATTTATTTGGAGTTCCAATATTGATGGAAGGCATATCAATCTCTACCCACCTTCCATTTTTCTTATAAGCAGAAGAAATAATACCACCCGAATCATTAAAGATAGTTCTCGTTTTACCGCTTAATTTACCCTCCCTATAATTCCAGGTTCTCACTTCGTTTTTAGATATCCATACCCGCTTATAATCAAGCTTAATTTGTCCTTCAATCAACTCAAAACTTTCCTCATCTGTTCCAAATGGACCAATATTGTAGTGTTCTAATCTCACTACCTTATCCCCTGAAATATGGCGGATAGTTTTATTACCCGTTTGACGATCTGTACTCTCTATTCTAGCATCTTTTGATGAAGTATAATAGGTGTAAACCATACTATCAGGTGTATATAAACTTTCTGAACTCAATGCATAATTACCATAATCGTATCGCTTGAACGAATAAAATACAGTATCCTGTTCTTTAAGCTCAGCATAAGCTTTATCTCCTTTCATCGGATTGAACCATACTCTACCCGCTTCATCCTTGACTTCATATCGAACCGTATCATCTGGATTAAAAAATAAATCTACATCTAATTGAACCTCCATACCCTGCCAAATGGTATCCCCTCTGTAGGTGTATCGTTTCAATTCACCGTGTTCTTCATAAATACTTTTATAATAGGAATGGGAAGCATT
>CAXQNQ010000278.1:0-8060 GCA_964225135.1 Mesoflavibacter profundi | reverse complement strand
TTTTGGAACTGTAGATTCATGGTTGCTTTATAAGCTTTCTGGAAAACATGTTACCGATATCACTAATGCAAGTAGAACACTTATGTTTAACCTACATACCTCAGGCTGGAGTATGCCAATAATCGAAAAATTTAACATACCATTTACAAGCCTTCCAGATGTACAGCCATCTTTATCTCTTTTTGCTGAAAATACTGAGTTATTAAAAAATGTACCTATAACAGCTGTTTTAGGTGACCAACAAGCATCTTTATTCGGGCATAAAGCATATCAGGTAGGGGATAGTAAAAACACGTATGGAACTGGATGCTTCTTATTGAGCAATACCGGTACTGATATAGTTCAATCTCAAAATGGACTTATATCAACAGTTGCATATCAAATCGAGAACGAAGAGCCAGTTTATGCACTTGAGGGATCTGTCGCTATTGCTGGATCATCAGTTCAATGGTTAAGAGATAATATAGGTTTAATCGATAAAAGTAGTGATATTGAAAATCTTGCACTTTTAGTAAAAGATAATGGTGGAGTATATTTTGTACCCGCATTTTCTGGATTATTCTCACCTCACTGGGACCCATCTGCACGCGGAACAATTGCAGGTATGACTAGACACACTAATAAATCGCATATTGCCAGATCAGTTATTGAATCTGTTGCTTATCAGGCAGACGAGTTACTTAAAGCTTTTGAGTTAGATTTAGGTGTTAAACTCTCTACACTCTCAGTTGATGGTGGAATGACTGCCAACAATTTATTGATGCAGTTCCAAGCCGATATAAGTAACTTGCAAATACAGTCCCAGAAAATTCAAGAAGTTACTGCCTTTGGCGCTGGTTTAGCTTCATATGTTTACATAAATGATATTCGATTGGATACAATATCAGCAAATCAATCAAGAGAACAAACATGGTCACCTAATATGAACGATAATATACGTTTTGATTATCTAAATAATTGGAACAAAGCTATTGGTAAGGCCAAAAATTGGATTTAGTGAAATTATTAACTTACGCATATGTGATTTTTTTTATTTTTGCAGGTTTAAACCATTTTATTAATCCTGGATTCTACGATGCTATAGTTCCACCGTTCATACCTTTCCCCAGAGCCGTTCATCAATTTACTGGTTTTCTCGAAATTCTTATTCCAATGTTTTTATTAACTAAATGGAGATCTGAAGCAGCCTTAATAATGATTGTTTTTCTTATTGTTATATACGGTGCTAATTTATACGTGTGGGTAGAGAATTTACCTTATGGAAACCGAGTATTCACTAACCTACAACACTTTTATAGAATGTTAATCCAATTTGCATATGTAGGTATAACATATATTATTTATCGGTATGAGTAAATACATATTTCCTGAAGAATTTATTTTTGGCACAGCAGTTGCTTCCTACCAGGTCGAAGGTGGTATCTATAACAATGATTGGACACACTGGGAAAATAAAAAAGGTACTGTATGCGCAGAACCATGTAATGATGCATGCAAACATTATGAATATTTAGAAAACGATATAGATTTAATTAATACCCTTGGAATCAAAGCTTTTAGATTCTCTATGGAGTGGAGTAGAATCCAGCCATCTGAAGAATCTTTTGACGAGGTCGCAATCAACCATTATGTACAGAAAGCAAGAATATTACTGAAAAATAATATAACACCTGTAATTACTTTTCATCACTTCACAACACCTGATTGGCTTGAAAAGTATGGTTACTGGGCATCGCCAAAAACAACTGAAGCCTTTGTTAATTATGTTTCTAAGATGATGGATGTCTTGCCTAAAGAAGTTCAATATTATAATACGATTAATGAACCCGGCATCTTTAGTATGTTTGGATATTTTTCTAAGAAAAAATTTCCACCTGGGATACGAAATGAAAAAATATTTATCACAGCTTCAGAAAACATCATCAAAGCACACAAAAAGGCATTAATGGTAATCAAAGAGAAAAATCCTAACGCAAAGGTTGGCATGACGCATGCTTTACATGAATGGGATGATAGTGACAATAGCACTTTCAATAAGTACTTAAAATACCATCTCGAAGATAAGTTCTTTTATGCTTCAGATCTAGATGACTTTATAGGTCTGCAGACTTATTCAATCAAAAGAACAAGCCCAAACCTTATCTATAGGTCTTTAGCGTGGTTATTAATCAAAATTCCAATACTTAGAAATTACTATTTTCCAATTTTTCTTGACACATTTTCTGGAAGAAATGATTACGTACCACCCAAGGCTAGGAAAACAAAGATGGGTTACGAATATAGGCCGGAAGCTATAAAATACAATCTTCATAGAATTCATAGTAAATTCCCTGACAAGGATATCTTTATTACTGAAAATGGTATAGCAACCGACAATGATGATGAGAGAGTAGAGTTTGTCACTGAAGTATTAAAAGATGTACATGATTACCAAAAAAATAATGGAAAGGTTATCGGATATCTTTACTGGTCTTTATTAGATAATTTTGAATGGGATTTAGGTTACAATATGAATTTTGGACTTGTAGAAGTAAACAAATCTACGTTCGAAAGAAAACCCCATCCTTCAGCATTCTGGTTTGGCGAAATATCAAGTACGAATTCTTTTTCTGATTAATCTGCTACTAACTAACATATTAAGATGACATACATTATTGCAGGAGCTACTGGTACAACAGGTAAAGCAATCGCTAAGGAGCTATCACAGACTGAAACTGTACATTTGATTGGTAGGGATGAGTTACAACTTAAACAACTGTCCGAGGAACTGAATGCTACTTATAGTTTGATTGACCTTGATAATCCTGTAGATACAAAAGAATTTCAAAAAACTGTAGAACATGAAGAAATAAAAGGGTTAATCAATTGTATAGGTTCTATTCATCTCAAACCTTTACATGGTTCAACAATTCAAGATTTCAGAGATGTTATTAATACCAATCTATTTTCATCATATTATTTATTGTCTTCTTTTGCTAGAAAAATGCCGAATGGATCAGCTATATTTTTTTCATCTGTAGCTGCAACTAAGGGCTTATCAAATCATGAGTTAATATCGGCAGCTAAATCTGGTATAGAAGGTATGGCAAGATCAGCAGCTGCAAGTTATGCAAAAGATAATCTAAGGGTAAATGTTATCGCTCCAAGCATCATGGATTCGAATATGTCACAAAAAATATTGTCAAGTGAAGCTGCAGTCGAGTTATCAAAATCTATGCATCCTATTTCGAAGATTGGTGATACTAGTGATATAATTCCTGTTGTAAAGTGGTTGCTGTCAGATGATTCTAAATGGATTACTGGGCAAACTATACATGTTGACGGTGGTTTTTCGACAGTAAAACCTAGATAGGAGATTTATGAGTGAAATAAAGTATTTAGAAACACACGAATGGTATTCCTTGACAGAAAATAAAATTACAATTGGGATTTCAGATTACGCACAAGGTGAACTTGGAGATATTGTGTTTGTTACATTACCTGAAGTAGGTCAGGAGTTTTCCAAAGGGGAATCTATGGTAGAGGTTGAAGCAACTAAAACAGTTGCAGAAGCATATGCCCCAATGGATTGTGTTATTGTTGAAATAAACGACAGACTCGAATCAGAACCTGAGGTCATTAATACTGATCCATGTGGAGATGGTTGGATGGTTAAGGCTGAGGTCGTTAACCTTGACGACTCTGGAATGCTTTATCAAGAGTACGAAACATTTATATCTTAAATGCCAGACTCTTTAGTATCACCATTACATAATTACCATACCTCGCAAAATGCAAAATTCATCGACTTTGCTGGTTGGTCTATGCCTTTTTCGTATGAAGGAACAATAAAAGAACACAATTACGTAAGAGAAGATAAGGGATTCTTCGATGTTTCACATATGGGGAGATTAGAGATCCAATATAATGATATCGCTATTTTACAGACCTTAATCTGCTCTGACATAGAAAATTTACAAGTTGGAAAAGCTTTATACTCCATTTTCACTAACAATAATGGTTGTGCAATCGATGATGTTATATTTTGGAAATTTCAAGATAAGATTTTACTTATCTGCAATGCAGCTAATACATTAAAAATTAAAGAACATCTAATTACATACTCGATTTCTTTTAATGATGTAACGAATTCAACAGCATTAATTGCAATACAGGGACCAAATGCTATTGAAATTATGGAAGGTCTTGTTGATATACCAGATTCATTTTCATGCTTACAAAATGACCAATACACTTATGCTAGGACAGGCTACACGGGTGAGGACGGATTGGAAATAATGGTTTCTTTAGATTATGTAGATGAATTATTAGATTATTTGAAATCTAATAATATTTCTCCTTGCGGTTTAGGCTCAAGGGATACGTTAAGACTAGAAGCTTCTTTACCATTGTATGGTTTTGAATTATCAGATGAAATAACCCCTGTAGAGGCCGGTTTAAAGTGGACGATAACGAACAAACAGCCATACTTAGGATCAGAAGTGATTACTGAACAATTAAAGAATGGACCCAATAAAATTCTGAAAAAGTTTGAAATAGACACTAGAGCAATAGCAAGGACAGGTACAAAAGTTTCTGCAGGAGAAAGTGGAGGAGTTGTTACATCCGGAAATTTTTCCCCTAGGCTACAAAAATCAATTGGATTTGTGATGTTTGAGAACCAACCTTCTACAGATTTAATAGTATTTGATATTCGTGGTAAATTGGTTGAAGGTAAAATACTAAAGAAAAGGTTTTTAAATTAATGTTTGTACCACATTCCAATATTGACCTCAATACTATTTTTGATGAGTTAAAAATATCATCACTCGAAGAATTGTTTTCACATATACCGAAAGAGTTATTAATAGATGGCGGACTTGATTTTGATGAATCTCTTTCTGAACTTGAGGCTACAGAATTATTTGAAACAATTGCCTCAAAAAACGCAAGCAACTTAGTCTGTTTTGCAGGTGGTGGACATTACGATATATATCTACCACCTACAGTTAAATCTCTCACAATGAGACCAGAATTTATGACCTCTTATACACCATATCAAGCTGAAATATCACAAGGTATATTACAAGTGTTATTTGAATTTCAGTCTCTTGTTTGCGATATAACCGAAATGGAGTTGGCAAACGCGTCTCTTTATGACGGTGCAACCTCAATCGCCGAAGCTATTTCAGTAGCTATTAATAAAACTAAACGTGACAATATTATTATTTCACAGGGATTCAATCCAAACAGTAAAGAAGTAATCAACACTTTAATAGATGGTGATAAATTTAACATTAAATATATAGAACTGGATAATTATCTTTTCCCTGAAGACTATGAATTTAACGAAGATGATGCTGCATTTGTTGTATCTTTTCCCCACTATGAAGGATCAGCCCAAGATTTAACAGAACTCGTCAACAAAGCACATGCCAAGGGGCTTATTGCAATATGTTACGTAGATCCATCAATGTTAGGTGTTCTAAAAACTCCGGGATCAATGGGTTTTGATATAGTCGTTGCAGAAGGCCAATCAATAGGTACTCCACTATCTTTCGGTGGTCCTACTGTAGGTTGGTTTGCAACAAAAAAAGATCTTGCACGTTTAGTTCCAGGAAGAATAATCGGTGAAACTATAGACAGTAACCATAAAAAGACTTACGTGATGACTCTTAGAGCAAGAGAGCAAGACATACGCAGAGAAAAAGCATCGTCAAATATTTGTACAAACCAAACCCTAAATGCTATTGGTTCTGCAATTCATCTTTCATGGATGGGTCCGGAGGGAATTTATCAAGTTGGGTATCAAGCAATTCAAAAAGCTGCGTATATGAAATCTGAACTTAAAAATTCAGGTTTCAAAATTAAAAATGAATCAACATCTCTAAGAGAATTTCTTATAGAAACCAAAATACCAACTAGTGAGGTATTAACAAAGATGGGCCAACAAGGATTTCTTGCAGGTATTAGTTATAGTGACAATGAATTACTTATTGCACTAACTGAAAAACGCACCAAAAAAGAAATTGATAATTATATAGATTGCTTTAAAGAGGTGAATAATGGTTAGCGGTGGTAACGCAAGTTCACTTCCATTAGTAGGCGGTTCAGCGGAACCTACTATTAGAGAGCTATCAAGACCAGGAAGAAAAGCTTCCAAGTATCCTAATCTAGATGTTCCTGAGGTAGATCTTAATCATCCTGCTTTAAAAAATGAGAAAGCACCTCTCCCAGAAGTTTCTGAACATGATTTGGTTATGCACTATTCACGACTCGCACATAGGAATTTCGCAGTTGATCTTGGTTTTTACCCACTTGGATCATGCACCATGAAATATAATCCTAGGTTTGCTGATTATGTTGCATCAATTCCCAACTTTTCCAACACACATCCAGCTACTCCTTCAGAATTCACACAAGGCTCGCTTGAGATTCTACATATTTTAGAAGATTATTTAACAGAGATAACAGGTATGGATCACGCCAGTTTTCAACCACCAGCAGGTGCATCAGGAGAGTTAACTGGACTGTTGATAATAAAGCGTTATTTACAAAATCAAAAACTTGATCACAAAAAAGATATTATTGTTCCTGATTCAGCGCATGGAACTAATCCTGCATCTGCCAAAATGGCTGGTTTTAATGTCGTTGAAGTAGCTACCGATCAAAGAGGCATGGTAAACATTGAAGACTTGAAATCTTTAGTTAATGAAAATACTGCCGGTCTGATGCTCACTAACCCAAATACTGGGGGGTTATTCGAAGAGGAGATTCTCACAATATCTAATATTATTCACGAAGCTGGGGGATTACTCTACTACGATGGAGCAAATCTAAATGCTATTGTCGGTGTCTGCAGACCAGGAGATATGGGGTTTGATATTGTTCATTCTAATCTTCACAAAACTTTTGCAACACCTCATGGAGGAGGTGGACCTGGTTCTGGTCCTGTAGCAGTCAAAGATTATCTTAGAGAATACTTACCTGGACCAATTGTGATTAAAAATAGTGATAATTATAGCTGGTATACTCCAGAATTCAGTATTGGTAGAATGCATGGTTATCACGGAAACTTTCTTGTCGCTCTGAGAGCACTCGTGTATATGAAGCTTTTAGGAAAAGAAGGTTTGGACACCCTAGGTTCCTATGCAGTTCTTAATGCAAGATATCTAAGTTCAAAGGTTTCAAAATACCTTCCATTAGCTTACGATGAACCGTGTATGCATGAATTTGTTGCTACTGTAAAAGAATTAAAAAAATCACACAAAATTAAAGCATACGATGTTGGCAAAGCTCTTCTAGACAAAGGATTTCATTCACCAACAATATACTTCCCCTTAATAGTCGAAGAAGCATTAATGTTTGAACCTACAGAGACACAAACAGTTGAAACATTAGACGATTTAGCCGAAAGTATACAACTTATCGTTGAGGAACTTTCCGCACCAGGGGTTAACCTTACTGATTATCCCAAAAATTTACCTGTTGGAAGACCAAATGAATTAATACCAGCTAAACATCTGACTGTTCATTGGGGTGATTTTGAGCTTTTGGAATTAACTGAATAGATTTTGAAGTTAGGTTAATAAGCAATAAACTAGCTTTATGGTGGTTACAACTCTTGAAGTAGATAGAAATATCTCAAAACTTAGACTTCATTCAAAAGCTTTTTCTGAGGTTACTAATAAAGAGTTAGCAACCATGTTTGAACAATCATTACAAAATTTAAAAAGTATTGCTTATTTTTGGGCAACCATAGGAGCCGATAACAAAGGTGTAAAGGAATCTATAGCTGAAGGAGAGGAATGGCTTGGCGGACCCTTTGCTTCGACACTTGGTCTTCAGTACTATATTGACTACCTACTCAAAAATAATGATTCACTAATAAATGAATCTGAAATCATAGACAACAAAATAAATATCTTTCCTACTAAAAATATAGAAAAACTACTTTTCCCTTTCATTACAGCTGATCTTCATTTCAATAACAATATGACCAAAACAGATATATTAGAAACAAGAGGATTTGGAAATAGACTTGGGTTCACTAAAGGTATTACGTTAATATTAGGTGCTGG
>CAXQNQ010000277.1:0-6681 GCA_964225135.1 Mesoflavibacter profundi | reverse complement strand
TCATTCTTTACTGTAGCTGCTAATTTGGATTATATGATTCGATTAGCGAAGTTAAATCCAAGAGCTGTTTCCTCCTCTATTTCTCATTTGGGCTTTGGAATTATGGTGGTAGGTACTTTAGCGTCCGGATTGAATAAATTCCATATTTCTTCTAATCCTTTTGCTCAAAGAGGCTTATTATCAGAGGATCGTTTAGGTAAAAACATCATGCTTTTCAAAAACATGCCCATGTTTATGAAAGGTTTTAAAGTAACCTATTTGGATGATCATTTTGAAGGGAATAACAGAATTTATGATATCAAGTTTGAAGAGTTAGATGAAAAAGGAATGACAAAGGATTCTTTTGTTTTGCATCCTACTGCATTGTATAATAACACTATTACAAAAGTAGCCGCATTCAACCCTTCTACCCTGCACACTTGGTCAAAAGATATCTTCACTTACATTGCTTCCATTCCTCAAGTGGAAGCTGATGTTGAAATCGCTAGACAAAAAGAGGATTCTCTTTCCTATATAAATTATACTTTATCCAATGAAACTACAGTACTTAAGGATACTGTTATTGTGGGTGATTCCATGGTGGTGAGATCTTATGAGGTAGACTTTGTAGAGCTACTAGATCTGCCTACACACCCGGATTATGTCCCACAAGAAGGAGATATAAGTTTGACTCCGCTCATAGCTATTAAGGATACTTATTATGATTCCACTTATACAGCTGAGCCTTCTGTAGTATTACGAGGTAATGCAGTGTATTCCTTTAATGTGCATTTACAGGATATTAGTTTAAAAATAAAAGTCCTGGAGGAAGGCTTAAAGTATGCCTTTATCTCTGAAGATGACTTGGAGTACAAAACATTTGATTTTGGTATTGGTGAAACTATAACTGTAGAAGGTCATCAAGTGCAGTTTATTGGATTTACTCCAAATCCAGAGAGTCCTGAATATTTTCCACAAGAGGGTGATGAAGCTTTATGGGCTAATTTTATCATTGATGGAGAATATGAAGTTAAACCTATTGTTTGCATTAGGGGTAATAACTTCCTGACTCTTAAGGCAAAAGATGCTGTTACGAAACTGCATATCAAGCCTATTCGAATCGATTTAGATAATGGTGCCGCAGAAGCAAAATTGATTACCTCTATTGCACAAGAAAAGAAAAGTATAGAAGCTTATGACATCCCAGTTGGTATAGCTCATGCTCCTAGAACTGATTTTGTAGTTTTAGAGTCTATAGTCTTCCCTGGTATTAATTTCTTTTGGATTGGAGCAATAGTCATGCTAATCGGCCTTTTTATTGGTATTTGGAACCATAGAAATAAGCGCCTTGTTGCCTAAACATGAGTGTCACCTTCAAAAATATCCAACAGATTACTATTCTTGGTTCAGGAAAGGCTGCGTGGACTTTTGGAAGAGCTTTAGCTGAATCTGGTTTGCAAATTAATGGTGTTTGGAGTAGAAATCAGGAAGAAGCTCAAAAATTGGCTACATCCCTTCACACGCAGTACTTAGATTCCATGCTTAAAATAAGCAACACAGATTTATTGATCTGTATGGTTGCAGATGATGCTATTGTTGAGGTTAGTAGTCAGCTCTATACCGTCATTTCAAATAAAGAGACCCCTATTGTCCATGTTTCAGGTTCTAAACCCATTACAGATTTATCTCCTTTTGAATATAAAGGTGTATTGTATCCCCTACAAACCATGACGAAAGGAAAAACTATAGATTGGAAGGAAACCCCCATTTGCTATTATTCCGATCATCCTAAGCTTAATGAAGTTTTAAATCATTTAGCCGGAAGAATAAGCAATAAAATATACCCTTTAAATGATAAACAAAGGGCTTTATTACACTTAAGTGCTGTTATGTGTAATAACTTCACTAATCTCTGGCTAAGTGAGGCCTATGCGATTTGTTCAACTAATGAAATAAACTTTGATCTATTAAAACCTTTAATTCAGTTAACTACTGAAAAGGCTTTACAAAATGATCCAAGAAATATTCAAACTGGACCTGCCCTTCGAGACGATCAGTCCGTTTTAAATCTCCATAGATCCTTAATACAAAATGATCAAGCACTTATTGAATTGTATGATTTAACTTCAAGGCGTATTCAAAAAAAAGCAGCACCTAAGAAATAGGTGCTGCTTTTTTTATTGATGACAGTGACAAGAGGGTCTCATGAAGGAATTGGTACTTTCAAAGAATGGGAAGGATTGACTATCTCCTTCTAATTCAAAATAGAAAGGTTTCCTTTTTTTGTCTGAATGGCCAATTTCATGCATACTTGCTGCATCATATAGACGACCATTTACCATAGTATAAACCACCTTTTCTGTACTACGAATATCTTCTAAAGGATTACCATCAATTACTATTAAATCAGCTAATTTACCAGCCTTCAATGATCCAATCTCTTGATCCATACCCAAATAAACGGCTCCGTTAATCGTAGCTGCTTCTAGTGCCTCTTGTTCGGTCATGCCACCTTGATGTAACATCCACAATTCCCAATGTGCACCAAGTCCTTGCAATTGACCGTGTGCACCTAGATTGATTTTCACCCCAGCATCCGTAAGCTTTTTACAAGATTTTGAAGTCAAAATATGTCCATTTTCATATTCCTCATCTGGAATCATCGTTCTATGTCTTGCTCTTGAATCGAGCATACCTCTCGGCATGAAGGTCAGTAATCTATCTTTTTCCCAGATATCCTCATGCTGATAAAAATAAAATTCACCATTTACGCCGCCGTAATTAACAATCAAAGTGGGTGTATTATGGGCTTTCGTTTTGGACCATACAGTAGTAACATCATTATATAAAGGTGCTACAGGAAGGTTGTGCTCCACCCCTGTATGGCCATCCAGCACCATGGACATGTTGTGATAGAAAAAGGAACCTCCTTCTGGTACTACAAGCATATTCAATTCTCTAGCAGCTTGCAGCACTTGTTGCCTTTGTTCTCTTCTAGGTTGGTTGTAACTCTTGACAGAAAAAGCACCATATGCTTTGGTTCTTCGAAGTGCAGAACGAGCATCATCCAAATTATTTATGATAGCTTTAAAATCTCCATCCGCTCCATACAAAATAGTACCAGTCGAATACAAACGTGGACCTACCATTCTACCTAATTTAATCATCTCAGAATGTGAAAAGATCATCTCAGAATTAGAGGATGGATCATGCGCGGTAGTTACTCCATAGGCTAAATTTGCGAAGTACTCCCATTGCTGTTGAGGGCTAATCCCGTATCTGAAATTTCCGAGATGACCATGCACATCAATGATTCCAGGCATTACAGTTTTCCCCTTTAAGTCATACAATTTTGCTGCACGCGGTATCCGTACATCGTCTGATTCACCTATGGCTTTGATTACATTACCTTCAATTAAAATGGTGCCATTTTCAATAACCTCTTGGTTCTCCATGGTAATTAATCTACAGTTGGTAAATGCAATATAACCGGCTGGTTTGTCTGCAACTTCTCGGACTTGAATAATTTGGCTTTGTGTTTCTTCTTCATCTAAATCTTGGGAAAAATAAGTATTTCCCATTGTCCAGTGTAGTTTTTTAGAATCAGGCGACCAGTGAATATTGATACCTTCGTCCTTTGCCCTAAGCTTAACAGGATGTGTAGTGGAATTAGATGTTAGTACTACAGGCTGTCCTGTCATAGGGAGTGCTGCAGTATATACTTTGTACAACTCGGACCATGCTATACTCTTGTTATCTGGAGAAATACTAAAACGTTGAGCATACTTGCTGCTAACATGTTTTTTACTATCTGTTCCATCTAGTTTAACACTGTGTAGGGACTTGGTAAGATTTCCGAATAAAAAGCCACCCGTTTGATAAAAGATTCGTTCTCCATCATTTGAAAAAACAGGATATTCACCAGATTGCTGAATAAATTGACTTTCCGTTGTATTTAAATCAAGTATATAGATACCTGGATTTAAAGCATTCGCATACCCTTGGTGACTATTGCCTCCATCTTTTCGATATACTATTCTTTTCCCATCAGGAGAAAAACTTGGTGTCCTTAGGATACCACCGGAAACCAATGTTTTATTAATACCGGTATTTAAATTATACCATTGAATGGCACCTTGGTTTTCATCTGTCCAAGTTACATAGCAAATAGATTGACCATTAGGAGCATAGCTAACTTCAAATTCAAAGGCTTCTCCAGAGGTAAGTCTATTGGCCTTTTGGCTTTTAAAATCATAGCTATAAAGATATCCTGCAGCGGTAAAGATAGCGTGGCTTTGGTCTGGTGACACCCTAAAATTTCTAAGCACCTTTAAATCAATTTCAGATTCAAAAACAGGATTTTCAAATTTTACCGTTTCATAAATCTTATGCTTTACTGTAGCATTAAATGGAATATTTTTAAGGGCTTTGCTTTCCACATCGACAGACCATATTTTTCCTTGCCCCCAAAAGACAATTTTTTTATCATCTGGTGTCCAATTAAAATGCGTGTATGCACCAAATATAGCCCAAGCCTCTGCTTGATCTTTTGAAAGCTTATCTGTTAGTGCGATGTGAGACCCTGTATTCAAGTCATACACATATAGGACAGATTGTGTGCGAACTCTTCTTATATAGGCTAATTTACTACCATCTCGAGATAGAACAGGACGAATAGCTCCACCGGGTCCGCTCAATACGGTTTCGGTTTCTCCAGTTTCCCTATCGTAGCGTTTAATCACATAAATCTGATTATTGGGGTCTTTGTTATATTGGAAATACCCCCCAGGATACATGTCCTCAGAGAAATACACATATCTTCCGTCTGGAGAACAAACAGGTTCATTTACATCTTGCTGATCATTTTTCCGCTTCGTAAGTTGAAATCCTGATCCCCCATCAATATGATACATCCAAATTTCTCCAGCTCCCAGAGAGCGCTGGCTGGTAAAGTGTTTTCTAGCTATAAAATAATTTCCATCTGGTGACCAAGCTGGATTATTTAATAACCTAAAATTTTCCTTGGTTATTTGCTTTGCATTTTCACCATTGGCATCCATAACCCAGATATTATCCCCTCCTCCAGCATCAGAAGTAAACATAATTTGCTTCCCATCTGGACTATATACTGGTTGAACTTCATAAGGCAAGCCACCTCGAATCAATTGGGCATTTCCTCCCCCAATTGGCATGGTATAAATGTCTCCCAAAAGATCAAATACTATTGTACTTCCATCTGGACTTACATCTACGTTCATCCAAGTACCCTCCGAAAAGTTGAAATCATATTCAGCTGAAGATCCAGGTGGATTTGAAACATCCCAGCTCTCCTCTTCTTGTCCTATACCCCAGGGCATGTAACATAGTAAAGTGTATATTAGAAGTATTCTAATTTTCATAGTATAGATTTAAATGGTTTACAATTAATAAGTAAATTAATAAAACCAAATAAAAACTTTAGATGCAAAAAAGATATCAAGACCAATTTTATAGACTAAATGACAAGTTTATCCAATTACAAGAGCTGTTATCCACTACACCTAAATATCAAATACATACAAAACCTAATCCAAAGGCTTGGAGTGTGATCCAAGTTATTCAACATTTGTATGCAGCTGAAGGAGGTACCTATCTATATTTACAAAAAAAATTACAAGGCAGTCACACGGAATTACCAAATGTGAATTGGAAATCAGCAATTAGGGAATTCAAATTAATTACTTACTTAAACATTCCAATTCGATGGCCAGCTCCCAAAATAGTTAATCCAGTTAAGCTTGAAATCACATCTGATGTAGATGAATTAATGACCGATTGGCAGAATGTTAGACAAGAATTATTTCAATTAATGACCAATCTTGATGACATCCTATGGCAAAAACAAATACAGCGTCATCCTTTGGTAGGAAGAATCTCATTGAAAGGGACCTTAAATTTCACAGAAGTTCATTTTGATAGACACTTCAAGCAAATTAAAAGAACGATTGACCTAGTAGAACATGCCAACTAAGGCAGCGGTTAGGAAAGAAGCAATGGTACCACCAATTAAAGCTTTAATGCCTAATTCGGTAAGTAATTTACGCTGTTTAGGAGCAATAGCTCCTATCCCACCAATTTGAATACCAATAGAAGCAAAATTGGCAAAACCACACAAGGCATACGTAGCTATAATCAAAGACTTTTTAGACAATGCCACGGTGCCAGCTTGTATTTTTTGCAATTCAGCATAAGCTACAAACTCATTGATTACAGTTTTTTGTCCCAGCAGTTGTCCCATGACTAAAATATCATCTCCAGGTGTACCTAAAAGCCAAGCAATAGGTGCGAAGATTAAGCCCAGTATATAAGTAAAAGTAAAACCTTCAAATCGTCCATTGGTAGAATCAACAACTAATTCATTAAGGTGAAACCACTCTCCTGGTCCATTCATAATCGCTTTATTGATGGTAAAAACTAATGCAGTAAATACCAAAAGCATAGCACCAACATTCACAGCAAGTTTAATCCCATCTGTAGTACCTTTAGAGATTGCATCTAAAAGATTATTGCCCACATCTCCAGATGTTTCTATTCTTTCTTTACTAAAGGTCTTTTCTGTTTCTGGGAACAACATTTTAGAAGCAACTATTGCTGCAGGTGCAGAAATGATAGAAGCCGTGAGTAAATGTTTGGCAAACTCGGTTTTGGTAGCTAAGTCATCAC
>CAXQNQ010000276.1:0-3543 GCA_964225135.1 Mesoflavibacter profundi | reverse complement strand
CGGACGCTAAAGTACCTACCACCATAATTCCAAAGCCCAAATGAGAAATAGAGGAGGAAACAGCTCTTGGATTTAACTTCGCTAATCGAATCATATAATCCAAATTAGCAGCTACAGTAAAGAATGAAGTAAAGAGCAGAGTCCAATATTGCCAAGCATGCATATCCATCCATGATCCGAATAAAACCGAAAAAGACAAAGCTCCTACAGAAGCTATTCCTATAGATACAAGCACTTTCTTACGATAGATACTGAATCTTTTTTCCTGATATCTTAAATATTGACTTACCCCTGATAAAAGCCCTATGAATACAGCCACCCACAATTGATATTTGTTGTAATAGTCGACTGGATCATCAATTACTGAACCAATAAAGGAAGGTTGAAAGAATGCTCTGATTTTATTGTATACCGGTAAGGAGGTAGACAAGGTAATCATGATAGCAGAGAATGCTAATACCAAAGCACCCACAAACATCCAGAATTCTCTAGAACTCAAATTATCATCTGTTTTATCAGCCTTGAATTCTCCTCTACGTAATATCAATAGGAAAACACTTAGTGTAATAAAACATAAAATCATAATCAGCATTTGAACCTCTAATCCCATGGTTGTGAATGCATGAACAGAAGTTTCACCAAGTACACCTGAACGAGTCAAGAAAGTTGAGTAGGTGATTAAAATAAATGCAACTATGTAGAAGATGTAAACCGTTTTGATCGATTTATTCGTTTTACGAGCTATCAAATTAATATGAAGGCCTGCCACAATGAATAGCCAAGGTACTAGTGACATATTTTCAACAGGATCCCAAGCCCAATAACCCCCAAAAGATAGAGCTTCATAAGCCCATGCGCCACCCATAAGAATTCCAGTACCTAGAATAGCTCCTGCGAAACTAGCCCAGGATAAAACATACTTTAGGAATTCCTTGTGTTGTTTGGTCCAAAGACCTGCTATAGCAAAAGCAAATGGTATAGTCAAAGAAGCAAAACCAAGAAAAGTAACTGGTGGATGTATAGTGTTCCAATAGTTTTGCAATAGTGGATTTAATCCATTTCCTTCGATTAAGCTTAAATAATCTGCATTACTAAAAATAGGAGCACTCATAGCTTCCCTAAGTAACAAGAAAGGATCTGATCCTATTTTTATAGCACTTTCTCCAAAGCCAACATAAACTCCCATAAGCATGGAGAACATAAAGAACTGGACAAAAGATAGTACAGCTAAAACTGATGCTTCCCATTTACCTCTTTGAAGTAAGATAAATAAGCCTAAGATGGCGTGCCAAAACATCCACAATAAGAAAGAGCCTTCTTGATCGGCCCAAAATGCAGAAAATATATACTTGAAAGGTAGATCATCGTTTACATTCTTGAAAGCGTAATGATATTCATAGAATCTACCAATCATTATGTGAAAGAGCAGTGCCATTACAACAAAAACAGCAAAACTATGCGTGATCACTGAGGCTCTACCTAAGTTTTTCCATTGCAAGTCTCCTTTGGTTTGAGCTTTGTAGTAGGAAAAGGCTGCTAATGCGGTAAAGATAAAACCTATAATTACAGCTAGGTGTCCAAGCTTTCCTATCCATAGCGTTTCACCTATATATTGGATTTCCTGCATGGTATTAACTTTGTTGACCCTTTATGTTAATCTCTTCTTCTGTATATTTTGAAGGGCATTTGAGTAACATATCTGAGGCGAGGAATATACCGTCTTGAACTTTACCAGTTATTACTATACTTTCAGAACGCTCGAAGTCCTGAGGTTTTGCTCCAGCGTATGCAATTTGCATTTTATCTCCATTCTCGTCAGTTGCATAAAAGGTAAACCAATTAGGGTCTTTGACTGGATCATACATGATTTCTTCTTCCAAGGAAAGATCCACAGCAACTTTCACTTCCTTTTCAGCTTGAGTAGCTTTTTCGAAAGTAGAATAGGTGCTATAATCTTTACCTGAAAATGCAATCAAGGCTATAGCTAAGCCAATTATGAACACACTAATAATTTGTAATTTAGTCATATACGAATTTCAATGAAGATTAATTGCAAAACTAAAGATAACAAAGCTAAATTCTAACTATATTTCATAAGTTTTTCGTCAAAAATATGCACGCTGGTGCACTTCAATACCATGATTAAAGAAATAGTGAACCTAAAAGGGATAAGTATTTATCAGAAAGATCAATTAGTCCTGGATCAAATAGATCTTAAAATTAGTCAAGGAGAGTTTGTTTACTTGATTGGTAAAACTGGTACAGGAAAAACCTCTTTACTCAAAACCCTTTATGGCGATTTAGACTTAACTAATGGATCTGCTGAAGTGGTTGGTTTTCAGTTAAATGGTTTGGGACCTTCTAATATTCAACAACTTAGACGTCGATTGGGTATTGTTTTCCAAGATTTTAATTTGCTGATGGACAGGAGTGTGTATCAAAATCTTGCTTTCGTTTTAAGAGCTACTGGTTGGTCTTCAAAATCTGAAATGGATAAAAGAATTTCTTTAGTGCTTAAGTTAGTTGGCTTAGATGAAGCTATAAGAGGAAAAATGCCTCATGAAATCTCAGGAGGGGAGCAGCAACGCGTAGTAATTGCTAGAGCTTTATTAAATAAACCTGCCTTAATCATTGCAGATGAACCCACAGGGAATTTAGATCCTGAGACCTCTGATGATATCTTAAAATTATTTAGGGAATTGTCAGAGACTCATAATACATCAGTATTATTTGCAACACACGACTTTAGAATCCTGGAAAACTTTCCTGCCCGAATCGTACGTTGTCATGCTAATAAACTACATGAGACGGATGATTTATTGGCCTAAATTAAATTGCTCACGAATTTGCTTATCCAATGCTTTGACTTGAACTTCTAATTCGTTTAAGCTCTTATCATTTATAAGGATATAATCTGCTTTAGCCACCTTTTCTGATTGACTCATCTGCGCTTTACGTCTATCTTCTGCTTGAGGAGGACTAGATTGGTCTCTTTTAATTATTCGATCTAATCGAATAGGCCAGGGTGCATCTACTACTATAACTGCATCTAAATTAACCTCATCACCTGTTTCAAAGGTTAATGCTGCTTCTTTAAGGACATATTCCGTTGTTTGATTTTTGGCCCACTCGTCAAAGTGAATAGCCACAGCAGGGTGTACCAAAGCTTCCAATTGCGCTTTCAATGAATCTGAAGAAAATATTTGCTTTGCTACGAATGATTTGTTGAGCTTGTTCTCACTATTGTACGCTTCAGCGCTTAAAAGATTTTTTATCTTATCTATTAAATCTTTGTTATTCTCCATGAGCCATTTGGCATTGAAATCTGCGTCATAAATAGGTATTCCAAGTGATTTAAACACTGCACAAGCAGCAGATTTACCTGTTCCTATACCACCAGTTATCCCTATTTTGACTCCCATGGAATGTTCTTTCTAGTAAATATTATTAATTAATATAGAAAATCAAACATTTCTTACTATCTGTAAAATACACTATATTTGGATAAAGCAACTCGATTACTGTTTTACAGCCTTTAATTTC
>CAXQNQ010000275.1:0-3653 GCA_964225135.1 Mesoflavibacter profundi | reverse complement strand
TATCATTGCTATAGATCCCTACTTAATAAAACTTTCACATAATCCAATAACAAGAAATCGCATTAGTCTTTCCTAAACAACTCTTATTAAGTAAATTAACTCCATTTTGTTCACCAAAATTTAAACTTGGCGTTACAATTTATGTTTGGCTTAGTATAGTAGATAAATAAAAAGACTAACTATGCTATTCTTTCATAACATCAAACGAGTATTACTAGCAGTTATAGCTTGTATACCTATTGCTTTATTAGCACAAACAAACTGCCAAGCAGATCATATTATACTTGCGTCTAATTTTGAATTCACTCCTAATGAATTAGTTATTGAACCAGGTGAGTCTGTAGCTTTTATCAATGTAGAAGGGAATCATACCATTAATGGAATCACAAATACTTTAACGCAAGAGCCCTATAATAATCCTTTTGATTTCTTTTTTGAGGAGACGGAAGGTGTAGCTTCAGGGGTATGTATGGGTGTCGTAACATTTGATGTAGCTGGCACCTACAACTTTGATTGTAGCTTGGATTTTAATGCCCAATTAGGGATGACTGGTACTATTATCGTTGATGGTTTTACGTTTTATGACGTGTTTTTTGATACCAATACCTATTTACCTGGCATTTGGCAAACAGGATATGCATTCAATAGTTACTTACCCGAAATTACCAATGGTAATGACATGTATACCATTTTTGCTCCTACTGATCAAGCTGTAGATGAAATTCGGGAGATCATGAATCTCAACCAATTCGATATGGTTGCTTTCTATGATATGATTGCTGCTTTAGAATACACGGTAGTAGAAGGCGTATGGATGGCTGATGACCTGTCGCCGAACTTAGAGTTACCTACTTTGTATGGACAAAACTTAACCATTTATGAAAATGGAGGTGAATTTTATGCAGATTCTGCCAGAATTATTAGCACAGATTATTTAACCGATAATGGGGTAATACATGTAATCGATAAGTGTTTAGCTCCTGCTGGACTTCCTAGTGCCACTGTATTTGATATTATTGAAAAAAGTCCGGACCATACCATTCTTGAATCTGGACTAATTAAGGTAAACCTGAAAGAAAAACTTAGAGAGCAAGATGAGTTAGATCCAAGCATCGATATGGATGGTCCATTTACAGTAATTGCACCTACAGATGATGCCATACTGACCCTAATTGAAGGATTAGGTATGTCTGAATCAGAATTTCTTAATTCACAGATTCTTGATGATGTTGTTTTCAACCATGTTTTTGGTAATGAATATGAATCAGATGAGCTCTTCAACAACCAACTATTGCTAAATTGGGGCGGTTCAACCAACCAAGTTAGTATTGATGGATCGAACATATTCATCGATGGAGTGCTTCTGTCCGTAACAGACATTTATGCCTACAATGGCGTAGTTCATGTTATTGATGAAGTGTTAATGCCAGACTTACCACCAACATCTGGTACTTGTGGAACATGGAGACTAGTTTTACAAGATCAATCAGGTTATGGGTGGGATGATACTTATATAGATGTAGTTATTGATGGAGAAACAATTAGTTCCGAGACATTAATATCTGGCACCTCTTCTACCTTTGAATTTGGAGTTGATCAAGCATCCATCATAGATTTATATGTGATTGGATATGGATCTGGGTATTCAGCCTATAAATTATATAATCAGGATAATGTTTTAGTTGCATCCTCGAGCACAGCTTCTAACTTCGACTATGGGCCACAAAGTATACTAGGGATTCAAGCATGTGGAGAAGAGCCAGGATGTGGTACTTTCAAAATTGAGATGTACGATGATTATGGTGATGGATGGGATATCGGAAACTTAAGAGTATATAGAAATGGAACATTCGATCAAACAATTAACATGCCATATGGCTCAGGTCCACAAACTGTATTCCTGCAAGCTGATGTCAATGATGTTTTCGACTTTGAATACAATTCTTCGTACTTCGCAACAGAAAATTCTTACAAAATATTCGACCAAAATAACAACCTAATTGTAAATGAATATGCTCAAAATACTATTCCAGGCGATGCAAATGATATAATTGCATGCGAGAACACAACTTCAACAGAAAGTCTAGTAGAGGGGAACATAAATATATACCCCAATCCAAGCAGCGGGATAGTTTATCTGGAACATGCCGAGCAGATAGAGTCCTTGACCGTATCTGATCTGCGAGGTAGAAATATGAAGGAAGTAGATTTTAATAATGGCTATATAGATTGTTCCAATTATCCAATCGGAAATTATCTATTGAAGATCAAACTCGCCAACACGGTGGAGTATCACAAATTTTCAATTGTTAGATAAATTAAAAAAGCCAGATGAAAAACATCTGGCTTTTTTTAACAATAACCTAAGTCATTGTCATCTTTAAAAATATCTTCATTGAAGACTTTAAGGAAATTAGGTGTACGAGCAACTCGTTCTGCTTTGACGAAGCCCAACATTAGGGCAATCTTATAAATTATAGTTCTCATGAGCCGGGTATTTTATATAATATGTTCTGGATCTCATATATATAACGGCGAAAAAGCAGATTATTGTTCACCCCAAGCCAAAAAAAACCGACAAATAGATTTTATTTGTCGGTTATTGTCTTTTTTATGGCGCTTATTCCAAAATCTCTGGAGCCATTCCCATATTTGAGAAACCGCCATCATGGAATAAATTCTGCATGGTCACCATTTTCGTCAAATCAGAGAATAGGGAAACACAATATTGTGCGCAAGCATCAGCACTTGCATTACCCAATGGAGACATTTTATCTGCATAGTTAAAGAATTCCGTAAATCCTTTCACTCCTGAACCAGCTGTTGTCATAGTTGGAGATTGCGAAATAGTATTTACACGAACCTTTGCTTTTTTTGCATAGTGGTATCCAAAACTTCTAGCAAATGATTCTAGAAGAGATTTGGACTCAGCCATTTCACTATAATCAGGGAAAGTTCTTTGAGCTGCGATATAGGATAGTGCCAAAATTGAACCCCATTCATTCATAGCATCCAGCTTGTATAATACTTGCATCATTTTATGAAATGAAATAGCTGAAACATCAAAAGTCTTCTGCATCCAATCATAATTCAAATCCGTATAATCTTTTTTCTTACGAACATTTACAGACATACCAATTGAATGTAAAACAAAATCTAATTTACCCCCAAGGACCTCCATAGATTTAGTAAATAGATTTTCTAAATCTTCTAAAGAAGTGGCATCTGCAGGAATGATTTCTGCATTCAGTTTTTCAGCTAATGCTTGAATTTGTCCAAAGCGCATAGCAACTGGCGCATTTGTCAATGTAATCGTTGCACCTTGTTCCACACAGTGCTCAGCAACTTTCCATGCAATAGACTGCTCATCTAAAGCACCGAATACTACTCCCCTTTTACCTTTTAATAGCTGGTTAGCCATAGTTTAAATTTTATCAGTTTGCTAAAAGTTCTTTTGCATTGGCGATGGCAGACTTCGATGGAGGATCTTGACTGAGCATAACAGCCAATACTCCTACCCGCTCATCAACATTTAATTTGCGAATATTGGAATAAGTTTGATTATCACCAACTTCTTTGTACACAAAATAGTGCAATTTGCCTTTTGAACCAATTTGAGGCGAATGCGTAATGGTCACAATTTGGTGTTCTTC
>CAXQNQ010000274.1:0-7163 GCA_964225135.1 Mesoflavibacter profundi | reverse complement strand
ATATGCAACGAACAAAACTTTGATTCATATAGTATTAATGTAATCGACTAGTTTCTAGTACATTAATAATTTGTGATGAATCGAATCTTTAAAAGTGTTTTATTCCTAACCGCTATAATCAGCTTCTGCTGGGCATGTGATAGATCTAATCAAGATGAAATAATCATTGAAAGTCCTATTTATGAGGTAGATACGGTAATAGTTAATGCAGTTATAAATGCTCTAGTTACGGATGATGATAATAACTTTCATTTAGGCTGCCATCTATTACAGTTTCCTCTTGAGGTTCTTTTGAATTCTGAAAGTATTCTAGAGGTAGACTCCGAGTTGGAGTTAATAGAATTGCTTGGAACGGATGTTAATGATCCAGTTGTAGATTTTGTTTATCCAATAACAACAATTGATGAGGAGGGGAATGCCTACATGAACCAAGATGCCATCGAGTTGGCTATACAATTTGCAAATTGCGTTCCAGAAGATTGGTGGGGATACTGTGAGGAGCATACAGATATTATGCCTGCCTTTATGATTGATACAGCCTGTATAGAATTACTATATCCGCTAACATTGGTAGACCTTGATGGTAAGGAATACTTAGTCAATAGTGAGGTAGAGTTTATGGACTTGGTACTTTCTATCGATCCACTATTTTTTACTTTTCCTTTAACTGTGCTTTTTGAGGGTGAAGAAACAACAGTATCAGATTATGAGGCCTTCTACGATTTAATTATTCTTTGTGAAGGGGTAAATCCCCCAGTGATAAATGATACCATCGGTATTACAAGTCTGGGCTGTTTTGATTTGCTTTATCCGTTCACTGTCTTAGTAGAGGGGTCTTCAGAGGTAGTGATAGAAAATGAGGATGATTACATGAATCTTCTACTTCAAGGATTACCCTTAGAGCTACTTTTTCCATTCAGTGTAATAGATGAATCAGGTATCACTTATGAAATAACCTGCATAGAGGACTTGATAGAAGCTTATGAAATTGCTTGTGATATTGTGTTAGGTAATGATCCATGTGAATTAGATCATGTGCTTTATTTTCATCTTCAGAATTATTTCAATGAACCATCCTGTGCCTACTTAGTCGTTTTTCCTGTGCAATTAGATTATAATGGCGGTATTCTTCTAGTGGAGGACGACCAAGATTATGCAGCCATTTATAATAATCTACCGTTGGAAGAAATTAGCCTAATCTATCCTGTACAAGTTCAAGTAGAAAGTGGAACTGGCGATATTTTAACGTTTAATAGCGAGGCAGAACTGAATGAATTTTTAGAAGGATGTCAATAA
The DNA here is from genome assembly GCA_964225135.1 of Mesoflavibacter profundi. Classification (GTDB taxonomy): domain Bacteria; phylum Bacteroidota; class Bacteroidia; order Chitinophagales; family Saprospiraceae; genus AM-2324. The sequence goes on along the minus strand of CAXQNQ010000274.1, from coordinate 5,867 downwards.
GGATATCATTATTAAATAACTAACGAATTACTAACTACAGTGGTCGATCAAAATACCATATTAGCTTTAAAGCATGGTGATCAAAGTGCATATGCAGTGCTGTATAAAAAGAGTATAGCCTATGTCTATACGGTAGTTAGGCAATTTGTTGAACAAGATTATGCGCACCAAGACATCATACAAGATATTTATGCTCGAGTTTTTTTAAATATTCAAAAATACGATGAGCAAAAAGGTCCTTTTAAGCCTTGGATAAGAAGAATAGCCATTAATCAATGTTTTGACTTTATTAGAAAAAATAATCGAAAGACCACTTTGATTCCGATTGAGCAAATTCCCGATACACCCGATGAAGAAATTATCGAGTTTACGGGGATAAATGATAAAGATATTCTGAAAGCTGTAGATGATATGCCTAAAGGGTATAAAAATGTATTCTTATTGATTATGGTCGAAGGTTACGACCACCAAGAGGTTTCTCAAATTATGGAAATCAGTGAGGAAGCATCTCGATCTCAATTGTCAAGAGCCAAAGGATGGCTTAGAAAAAGATTGAATTATAGAACGAAACAGACAAAAGTAAATGGATTTAAGTAATAAAAAATTGAGGGAGCTTTTCGATAAGCAAGAGCAACAAGTCCCTGATTTTTTGGATTGGTCCAAAATGGAGTCAGGGATAAGGGATAAGATGGTTGCAATAGAAGCCATGAACGGTACTTCAAAGAAAAATCTTTGGTTGAATAGATTTTTATTCTTAGCCATTGGGTTTTTACTTGCTTTACCACTTACCTGTATGCAAAAAACAGATGGCGATGGCTCAGATGAGCTAGTAACTAGACAGTCTTATCTTGATTCAAGTGCCTCTAAGAATAATTTAAAATCTTCCAAAGAAGCGCAATCCATCAATTCGGAGGCTATACAATCGGATAATGAAATCGAATTACATGTAGTCGACCAAATAACTAATAAAACAGGATATAATAATACAATAGAAAATAAATTCAAGAATACAGTACTATCAGCGAATGCAACAAATACAAATTTAGGTACTGTGTTTAATGAAAATCATATTGAAAAAGCAATAGATGTTCAGCATGCAGAACCTATCAAAAGTATAACCAGTGTTCCTAGTATCGACTCCCGTCTACTAGGATTGTTATTTACCGCCAATACTAAGGTCCTGCCAAATTTAGGTTCAATCCTCCAAGAAAAAGAGCAAAGTGGATCTAATCATGCTCTAGCTGTATTTGTTTCTCCAGGGACATGGAATACGGGTTGGAATGATTCAGATTATTTTGATTCATCTTTAGAACAAGAGTTATGGTCCCTGAGCTTTGGCTCTGAATACAGAAAATCCTTCCATATGAATTGGTATTGGAGTGCAGGTTTAAACTATCAACTTTCTGAGAGTCGATTAGATTGGAATAATCTGAAAGAAGATTATTTGATTACACTACAGGATACCATTGTGGGATTTGAAATGAATAATTTTAGTCAAGAGCTGACACCAATATACGGGGATACCACTTTGATGACTACAGCGGAGCGGAATGTTATCCATTATAATAAAACCACTATGCTGCAGTTGCCAATAGGTATTGGATATCAAAAATCTTGGGGTAAGTTGAATGCTAATCTTACTGTTGGTGCTACAATGGCTTTGTGGAAAAAACATACTGGTAAAACAGTATCTCAAGATCTATTAGTCGATTATGCGGATAAACCTATTTATAATAATCAAATGACTTGGTCAGGATTTACAGATCTTGGCTTATCCTACTCCTTGTCAGATAAATTTTCCATCGGTACATCTTTACAAATACAAAAGGGAATAGGCAATTGGGCGTATCCAACTGATCTTAAAGTTCGACCTACTTGGTACAACTCGAAGTTCGTTATTATTTATAATCTATGATTAAGAGAAAGCCTGTACCTAATGCAGGCTTTCTTATTTTAGGGTGAGAGGTTATATTTTTTAATCAATCCGATGTAGTAATTATTCAACGAAAATGGAATAATGAATCGATTTGGATTTTGGTGAATATCACCAATTCAAATAAAATAATTGACCCACCATCAGAAATGTTAGGACAAGTTTGGGAAGATGCTATTACGAGTGAAATACTAGATCCTACAGGTACCATAGAATTAGGTAGTTTCTCCTTTAAAATTTTAAAATAAAATAGCTATCAATTTATTGGAATTAGGCTGAACTTTTTTCTTCCAAACATCATTAAAGTGAAATCATTAAGTGGATATAATAAATGCCACAATTTTTAACGATTAAAATTGCTTTATGATACACCCTAATACAGTCTTAAAATTTATAGATGAAACCATAGGTTACGGCGTTTTTGCTAATAGTTTCATTCCCCAAGGTACAATAGTATATGTTAAGGATAGCCTAGAGCGAGTGGTCTCTCCTCAAGAATATTTTGAGCAAGATTATGAAATGCAGGAAATGATCGAAAAGTATTCCTATAGGGATGAGCATGGTAACCGGGTGATTAGCTGGGATTTCGCAAAGTATGTCAACCATTGTTGCAATTGCAATACGATGAGTACAGGTTATGGATTTGAAATTGCCATTAGAGATATTTTTGAAGGAGAGCAGATTACAGATGAATATGGAATGTTCAACTTAGATCAAGAAATGCAAGTCTCTTGTGGGAATGCTTCTTGCCGTAAATCAGTAAGGCCAACTGACTTTGATAGATATTATCATGCATGGGATATGCAAATTCAAGCTGCAATTCAGTATATTTTCAATGTGGAACAGCCTTTGTATAAGTGGTTAGACCAGGAAACAAAGAAAGAATTGGACGTTCTAAGGTTGGATTTTTCAAAGTATAAGTCAGTGTATAATTTGAAGTGGAATAAGGAAAGTATGGAAGAGGACTTAGAGTTAATTTAGACCTATGAGAAAAAGATTTGTATTTATTTTTGAGATTTTGCTGCTCGCCTTAGGCTTGTACTTCTATTTCTATAATGAAGTAGTTCACCAAAAGTTAGTTTCTAATCATCTGCTTAAAGTTGCTATAGAATTTTTGCTATTTCTTCTGATACTCAGGTTTATTTCAGGAATAGTGCAGGTTTTGTATAACAGTAAAAAGAAGTTGGGTAGAGTAGGACGGGATAATTTTTTATCAGGAATTAATAATATTTCTAATTTACTCATTGGATTAGGCTTGGTTTTGACTTTGTTTAAGGCCTTTGGGATTGAGATTAGGACACTATTGACTTCACTGAGTATTGTAGCTGCAGCGATTGCAATCATCTCCAAAGATTATGTCAACGATTTTTTAGCTGGCTTGTATTTCTCTTTTTCTAATTACATTGAAATAAATGATTTGGTACAAATTGGAGATATTCGTGGAAGAGTCGTGGAGTTGGAGATGTTAAAGATCAAAATAATAAACGATAATGAAGATTTAGTTATCCTTCCAAATACAAAAGTGTATTTATCCGAAATCATAAATTTTACTAAACGGGATAAAAAATCTATGAGTATAGATTTTCAGTTAGATGTAAGATTTGTTACTAATATTGAGACTTTGGAAATAGAGTTGAGAGATACCTTGAAAGAGTTTGATAATTATATTGAATCTGGATCAATTAACTTAAAGATAATTGAGATAAAAAAGGACCATATTGATTTCATATTTATGTATTCATTGAAATCTTTAGATAACGATATCATCAAGAGTATTCGTAAGAAAATAAATAGGAAAGTGTATAACTTGATTTCAAGTCTTTCTAATAATGAAACTTCAGACGATGCCAAAAAGTCATAAGAAATATATGTTACTCATAGCCTTTGCTCTAAAGGCTATTTTTATTTATGGACAATTGCCCGCTAATCAAATAGATAGTTTGAATTTAGAGGATTTTCCTGCTGGCTCAATATCAGATGTATGGTTAAACTTAGGTACAAGTTACGACGGATTGCCTGAACAGATTCCTTTGATTATTATGAATGGGTCAAAGCCAGGTCCAGTATTGGGAATTACTGCTGCTATTCATGGAAATGAACTGAATGGGGTAGCAATTATCCATGAATTGAGCGGCTTAATTGACTTGAAGCAATTGTCAGGAACAATAGTCCTAGTGCCTGTTCTAAATATGGAAGGGATGGGGTCTAATTCTAGATATTTCATAGATGGTGCGGATTTGAATAGGCTTTTCCCTGGGAAAAGTAATGGTAATAGGTCCCAGCAATATGTATGGCATTTAGATTCAAAATTACTCCCTAGCTTAGATTTTCTGATCGACTTGCATACAGCCAGCTTTGGTAGAATAAACAGCTTCTATATACGGGCGGATTTGGATCATCCAATAATGAATCAAATGGCTCAGAGTTTTCCTGCTGATATTATATTAAGAAGTAAAGGAGAGGCAAGTACTGCCAGTCAACAGCAATCGACTATGACTATGCGTGCATCTGCTATGCAAAAAGGTATTCCAAGTATCACAGTAGAATGTGGAGATCCACAAATTTATCAAAAGGATATGATTCAAAGAGGGGTGGCAGGTATATGGAACACCATGATTCAATTGGATATGTTAGAAGGACGGATTAGTACATTCCCTGAACCAATACAATGTGCTAAATCTTATTGGATTTATACGGACCATGGTGGATTTTTGGAAATTCCTGTTGGTCTTAATCAAAAGGTTCGAAAAGGGGAGGTAATAGGTGTTCTGAAGGATGTTTTTGGTTTGGTCATCAAAACCTATTATTGTCCAGAGGATGGAATAGTGATTGGTAAGAGTACCAATCCAATCAATAGAAGTGGAGGTCGGATCATTCATTTGGGATTGATAGAGAACTAGGACAATGTTTAGTTTTTTATGAAATTTACTTATATATTAATTTTTATCGTTTATTTATTTGTATAAGTCGAGATTTTTTAATAAGTGATTGTTTTGCTCATATCTTGAAAATAAAAAAATTAATATGAGCGTATTCACAGATTTCACAAGAAGAAACAATGCCAATCTTAATTACTTAAAAGTTCTTGCTAATAAGGATAGATTCTTTGATTTAAATAGAGAAATATTCTCCAAGCAAAGAGATTTCTTTTACAAATTAAATGACAAAGCTATTGGTAGAATCTCTAATGTTTTAAAGGAAAGACGAAGGATGGACTTGATCTTGATTTCATCGGTTTTTCTGGTCAGTGGTTTGTTTACATGGACAATTTTTACTGGATGAATTTAATAGCAGTATTTATTGAATAATGCATTTAAATAACTAAATAAAAAAGGGGTAGTGTTTGACACTACCCCTTATATTATTTATAATCTCTTCGATTACTCGATGATAACCATCTTCTTAGTAGCTGTGAAGTCACCAGACTCTAGTGTGTAGTAAAGTACACCTGCAGCGTTTAGGTCTCTAACGATGATCTCGTTATAACCCGCCGCAAATGCTCCGTTTACTGCATGTATAGCCTGCCCGTTTACATTTCTAATTGTCAATGTTGCTTGACCCGCTTCTGCTAAATCGAAACCTATGGTTGTAGTTCCGTTGAATGGGTTCGGCTCATTCTGATACAGCACGTAAGCAGCATTAGCCTGTCCGTTGAATGTAAGTGCTACGCCTTCAATTCCTTGAGTAGTATATGCTTCAGCTGCAGTATATCTAGAATTGATAGTCAATACATCACTCAACTGAACATCCGAGCTAGCTCTGAAAGTTACGCTGAATAACTCCTCACCTGTAAGGTTACGGATTTCCATATCATTCCAGCTTGCAGTCAATGCACCTGTTTGGATACCGAAGTGCTCAGCATTAGCTAATCCGTTGTTGATTGTAATCAACTCCAAACCATCGTGGTTAAGTGTGAACTGGTAACCTGATACAG
>CAXQNQ010000273.1:0-6599 GCA_964225135.1 Mesoflavibacter profundi | reverse complement strand
TCGTGCTTCACGAGTCAAAGGAGTTTGAATCTCCTGAATTTTGTAGCCACAAATGGATCCTGTAATCAAGTGTGCATTAGGATGTAAATTGGCCTGTGCAAAGAACGTTTCAAACGTAGCTTTTGAGCTAATTAACTCCTGCAACTTCTCCTCGTCAAATCCTGTCAACCATTCAATGACTTGATGTAATTCAGCAACGGACCTTCCTTTCTTTTCTACCTTGGTTACATAATGTGGATATACAGAGGCAAAAGTCATGTTTGCTATTCTGGCATCGTGCTCTGGTGTTGTACTCATAGCACGATTATTTTTTTATTAAATGACACTAATACTTAGTTATAATTTTCTTTAATATAATTGCATAAATCTCTTACAGTATGTAGATTCCAAGCATCCTCATCTGGAATCTTAAAATCAAATTCTTTCTCTGCTGCCAAAATAATTTCAACAACATCTAATTCACTTGCTCCCAAATCATTGATGAAATTTGATTCCAATGTAATGTCATCAACTTTAATATCTAATTGCTTAGCAGTTATATTCTTAATTTTGTTTAAGATATCATCTGCTATTATATGGTTCTCATAAGACAAGTTTACTTGTGATTGAAGCGGATAATCTTTTCCATCCAAAGAAATTGGAGATAAAAAGCCAGCAAAAATGATAATATAAAAAATGATTCTGTTCATATCCTACCTAAATTAAATTAAAGAAATAAATCTTATTAAGCTAAGGAATTTATATATAATAGCGGCTATAAATCAGACAATTAACCTATATAGGAGAGAAAACAGTAAAAAGAAATACTGGAAGAAATGAAGTTAAAATATATCGTTTAAAGCTTCTGCTATAGCTTAAAAAATTTTGAAGTCATAAACTTATCTTCGGTTAAGACCTTAATCGTGTATATACCTGGTTCAATAGATGAAATATTAAGAATAGATTCGAATCTTTCTACTTCTCTTCTGATCCATTCCAATATGCACAAACTTGACCAAATTGGAAATGAATAGGATTGTGTACTGGATCTTTTTTCCATAAGAATAAATTCGGATTCTTTTGAAAAACTAAAATATTGTCCGATCCACCAAATCTAAATTTCCCAAATTCATCCCCTTTTTCAACCTGCTTTCCTTTCAAAGAAGTGTACATGTCCACCCCTGATACTTGAGCCATCCCCACAGGGATTACAGCAATCAATCCTACTGGATCACCAGCGTCCACTACAAAAACACCTCTAGTTTGCTGAAACTCATACCCATCTGAGGCATTATCAGGAGCATGGAATTCCCCATCACCATTGAATTCCACATCTAAAAATACATTATCATACACTACTTTACTTTCCAGGACCTTACCACTGACTGGCGTATGAAACCTATGATAATCAAAAGGACTCAAAAAATAATGCACAAATGTACCCCCGTAGAAGGCTTTGGCTAATTCTTCATCATCTAGGAGTTGAGCTACAGAATTTACACTATGTGTCCTTTTCAATCTTAATTCATCTGCTTGACCATGCACACCAATGACTTCACCCGTGCTATCAATATGAAACATCTCTTTGAAAGTGCAATCGGCTGGTGCAGTAATAACTTGATTATTATTGGGTTCAGCAATAGGTCTTAATGGGCTGTGCCCTTTTTCATCTGCCCCGTTAAACTGTCGATAAAAGAAATTATTGAAGGTCTTCCATTCCGAACTATGCTCACTGTAGAGCTCGAAATTATACATAGAATTAGCTTGAAATGAAGCCAATGTTTCTGGAGTTAGTGAAGCGGGTGTATCTAAAAAAGCACCCCAATCGATGGCAAAAGCTCGAAGCCATTCCGCAAATAAAAAGGACCCACTTTTAAATGATTGCATCGTTTTGTTATTCTCTAAAATAGGTTGGTCAACTAGAAAATAAAATTGACACAAAAGATCATAAACCTTTTGGTTATATCCATTTTGACTTTGATCGCTGGTCCAAGCAGTAGGATATTTTTCATCTATAATTTCATTCGGAATAAGTACCAAAAACTTAGAAACATAAGCTAGATATTCATTAGGATTAGTCGGCCAGCCCTGTCCATTCCCCCCAAATACTCGATCAATAGCCTGATACAAATCAGGTGCCAATTCATCTGATGCCTTTAACTTTGCCGCATTCAAAGACAGAGTCAATGAAGTTTTAAATGGCTCATTAGTTGAAATCTGGCTTTCCAATTGCTGATAGGTACTTGTCGTTTTAACCCAATCCAATTGGTCTTTGGTCAATGTATTTAATGACTTATTATCTGGTTTTTCCATAGCATCATATTCTTTAGCGGATTCACTATTACAAGCCAATATTAGGAAAAATGTACTACCAAAGATTAAAGCATAAAAGATGGCTCTGTTCATAACCTGCTTAATTTGAATGAAGGGAATATTTCTCTTTTAAATTAAGCAATTTATATGCATTAATAGTTATAAATCAGATAATTAATCTATAGTTGATTGGAAATAGTAAAATGGAAAAACTAATAAGAAATGGATTCGGATCTTTGGTTTAAAGCTTCTGCTATAACTTAATAAATTTAGTAGTCATAAACTTATTATCGTTATAGATCTTAATTGAGTATATACCTGGTTCAATCGATGAAATATTAAGAATGGATTCGAATCTTTCTACTTCTTTTCTTCTACCCTGCAAATCCAAAATTTCAATATTTAGCTGGACATCCTTAGGTATATCAACAAATAATAAATCAGTTGCCGGATTGGGATATACGCTTATTTCATCTATCGTTTGATTTGAAGTATTGGTAGCATAATTCAATTTGATTTGGTCCAAATAAAGGAGATTACAAACGTCCATTTCACAATGATTCATATTTTCTGTGTTTCTAAAAACAACCTCAACACTATCAACAGCCTGATCAGATAATTGGGGTATTTCAAATTCAAAGTATTGGTAGATCGAACTGGTATCGAAATCCATTAGTACTGCTCCCAAAACTTCCCCAGCAGTATTGGTAACCTGCACAGAACCATATCCCAAAATAGAATCTGGCATAACTTCATCTCTAATAAATTTATAATACCCACTAATACTTGAAGGAAATGCTGGAATACTAGACTTATATCTTATCTCTTGATTGATATAGAAATACCAATTATGTAGGACGAGCGCATAATCATCTTGATAAGCATCTGTAGTCCTTGCCACTCCGGGTTCTAGAAATGATCCCCATTCCAATGGTATCCCAGCTTCAGGATTTTGAACATTCCAAAAATTGTTTAATTCCGGCTGATAAATATGCGCTTCTATTGAACTCCAATCTTCGAAGGCTCCAATTACTTGACCAGGACAATAAGTACTTAAGGAAAAAAGCAAGAAAAGGGGAAAAACATATTTGGTAATCATTACTGTTAGATTAGGAATATAAATCAATTGGGTTTAATGACCACAAAAGTAATTAAACCCAATCAAAATCATATATAATCTACAGATAATCAAACTAAAAGAGTTTACAATTCTTGAGACTCTTCTTTAGCTGGCAATTTGTCTACAATTAATTCTTTATATCCGCCACGCTTGAATTGCATACGCTCTGCTCGAATCAGCATATCTTCATCATCCAATTTTTCAGAATCAATAGCAAAAACATGCCTTCCAATGCCAAAATTTAATTCAAGACTACTGCTCCAATAAGATCTTTGTGAAACAAAATAACCTTGAACGCCATATACGTCAGTTGCCTTTTTACCACGAGTTTTATGGCCCGAATACAAGGTTCCGTATATATGTCCTTGGGAAGAAGGAGTCAACAGATCAAACAAGCCCAGTGTCCAGAATCCCTTTTTAGTATTCCAAAAATATCCATTCACATTCCAGTGGCCCACCATTGCTTTTGACCAACTAGCATAGCCTTTTTCTTTAGCATAACTCCAGCCTAGTTTATCTATGGAATATCCAAGGAAGATATCTTCATCTATAGGTTGATCGGGCAGAACATAAAAACTATTATAAAACTCATCATAATCATTTAGCCCATCACTTTTTCCAACTTCGGCAAGAATTTCTTTCATTTCAGCCTCGGTCTTTTCTACCGACTGCGCAAAAATTAAATACTCGCCTTTTTCATCTGCCAATACGAAATAGGATCTGTACACTCCTTTACGTGTAGTCAACCCAACCTTATAGCCAATGAGCTTTCTAAAGGCTCCTACCTCAATTTCCTTGATATGCTCATTATCATAATTACCAGTATTCAAAATATCCTGAGAAAACTCTAGGGTAAGCGCATATGTTTCTGCGTTTTTAGCTGGTTTTTCTACTGCATATTGTTCAAATAAAAGATCGGTATCCAATTCATAATCATCATTAACTTTCATGACACTCAAGGTGACATTATCATCAAATAGATTATCCTGATATTGAACTTCACTGATTACATTACAGAATTTGGATAATTTCCAAAGGGTGATTCCACGTGGCATATCCATATTTAAGTAATCGGGAACTTCAGACAAACTTTTAGCTTCATCCAAGTTCAAAATATTGATACGCTTCAAGTAAAAGGTATTATTATCTGGAAATTTACCTGCTACATCTAATACACTTGCTGGTACTGAAGGTGTATTGGCCTCAATTCGCTTATTTTCCTCTACTTTATACTGCTTGACATCTTTAGGCTCAATGATAGAATAATCATCCGTTAAATTGCGCGTATCAACAATAGAGCAATCCTTCAAATTATATAAAGAATCCAGTGATTCGATATAATTAGCACTACTCAAAGAGTCTGCAAATGCACCGCTCATCACATTATACCAGGCACGTTCAATAGAATCTTGCGTAGCAACTAAATAAGCATCTACATCCATCTTTAATAGACGTTCTTGCGCTTTTTGTGCTTGATAAAAACTTCTTTCTTTGGTAACCTGAACGGTGTAAGGCTGATCAGCATCTACAGTATCTACATCACGCTCCAATTCATCGGTGCATGATAGAACTAGAACTAATAAGAAGAAACTTATTAATACTTGGAGATTAAATGACGTTTTCATAGGCAATGAGGTTGATTTTATTGCAATCTAAATCAAAGCTATGTTTAATGACAGTTTTGGCTAACTAAAACCCTTATTTAGACTGCTAACTAACTTTTATAAGCCTTTATTTCCATTTAAAGAGGTACACTAATTCCTCTGGATTAAGAAATTTTTCTTCAGCCATAAAACCATCCTTTTTACGAGAAATATATATGCCCTCGCCAGTTGTCATATATTTTCCTGAGGTATAATAGTTACCCACTTCATCTGTCTCTATAAACTGAACACGGCCTTCATAAACTGCTTCAAGACCTTTTCGATCTTTGTAAATGTTAAGTTTTAGACGTTCTAATTGCTGAAAAGATAATGCAATGTAACATTCACCACCTAAGGCATAAGCTCTCCAAACAATATCCTTCGCTGTTGCATTATAATCGCTATCCTTAACCTCTTCATTAGCTAATGTAATCCTCAATATTTGACGTTGATTATTATCTTCTTCAGTTGCATCAACATTGAATAGAAATGATTCTTCACTTCCATCTTCATAGATTAGTGTAAACAACTTGTTTTTAAGGATTTCAATCTTTGGCATTTTTATATCGATAGCCTCACTACTTTTCGCAACTAAATAATCCTTAATTTCTGTGTCCTTCACCATTTTAACTCCAGCCTTTGGCTCCCAGTACGTTAATGCATTCGCATCAATCAATTCTGGTAATCTTGTGACCATGACTCTACTGTAATTGTCATAATAATAATCCTCATTATTCTTATTGACATAGCCATAGAAAACATGACTTAATACCAATTCAAAGGAATTATTATTCAAAGCTTCTTGATTAGTAAAATAGCCATTTAAAAAGTCATCTGGATCTCCAGCAGACGAAGCGCCTAAACGGGCATTCAAACTAGAAATAGAGGAATTAAGAGCGGCTATGGTTTCATCTAACTCAGCTATTGTACTCGCATGATCGGCCTCCATCTGGTCCATGAACAACGCTTGTTCCTCTAACTTCTCATTCAATCGAGCCATTTCTCGTTCATTAGCTGCTTTGGTTTCCTCAAGACTAGTTTTCTCTGCATAGAGTTTCTTTCCTGAATCTTCCAACAGTGCATTGAATCCTTTAAGTGTTTCTATTTCTTCTGAAAGGGTGCCAATATAAAATCTTAACTCAGACTTATTCATCTTATCAATATCCTGAGCTTGAATGGCTGAGATTGTCATCAATCCAATGATTAATAACCCTGATATTTTCTTCTTCATTTGATTCTTGATTGTATGCTAATTACTTGTAATTGTTAATCATTTAACCCTACAATTGAAAAATCCGTTCCAAGAAAAAAAGTGTAAATCATTAAAGAAGTTGGATACAATAATTGATAAGATCATCAAATAGGAAATACGTTACTTTAATAAAACCCTCCAAAGTATCACGCTTTCAATTTTTTAGAGATATAAAACAAGCCAATAAATATCCAGACTACATTTACTGCTGTTGAAGGGAAAGCTCCATAATAATATGAATTTACAATCAACATAATACTCCCTCCTAGATTCATGCCTTGATAGGGTATGG
>CAXQNQ010000272.1:0-6457 GCA_964225135.1 Mesoflavibacter profundi | reverse complement strand
TTTATAGTGAAATTTGGCGCAAATATAGCTTATATCTTAAGTATTGACAAATATTAATATTAGCTTTAATCAAAGAGTGAATGATTAGTACTAATGAATTTTTTAGCACACCTATTTTTATCTGGTAATAATGATGATTGGATGGTCGGGAATTACCTAGGTGACTTCCTGAACAAAAGACAAATAGATAGCCTCCAAGATGATGTACGGAAAGGGGTTGACTTGCATCGCTTGATTGATACCTTCACCGATACCCACTCTAATGTGGAAAAGGCCTGTGGAATATTTAGGCCAAAGCATAGAAAATATGCTCCAATATTAGTGGATATTTACTTTGACTATTTACTATCGAAAAATTGGAACAGATTTAGTGTAATTCCACTCAGAAGTTTTGCTGATCATGCATATCGGGTTTTACTAAATGCTGCTCCGACTTTTCCTCCAGCTACCATGGATCAAACCCAAAGAATGATAGCAGGGGATTGGTTGATGTCTTATGGTCAATACAAAGGATTAGAATTTGTGATGAACAAACTCAAAAATCGAGTTTCAAAACCAGACCAATTAGAAGATGCTGTTATTACTATGAAGCAGCATGAAAAAAAGCTCAATGAATATTTCATGAGCTTTTTTCCAGATCTAATATCAACATGTACTGCTTTTGGAGCTACTATTAACCTTCAAAATGAAGTGAAATAGTAAATGTCCTGGACAGAATTTTGTCTATAATCTGTGACTCTTCCAAGTTTTCGTTATAAATCAATGTGTTCCCCAAACCATGAGAAAACTTGATTTCTGGAGAAAAGATGAAATAAGGGAAGAAGAATTGGATTCCTCCACCAATTTCTAGAGCAAAATCAGTAGGAGAGACCTTTACTAATTCAACATCCTTGATTACAGATCTAGATTCACTCGCTACATCAAAAGAATACTTTACACCACCGATAATGAATAGTCTAGTATCATTATAAGGAGCTGATTTGTATCTGAAGTGGAAAGGCATTTCTGCAAATACACTTTCGATTTTTCTTTGAAAAACACCTTCATCAGGTTTGTTATATCTAAGATTTCTTGTTGCAAAAGAAAGGGTAGGTAAAAAACGCACGTCAAAATAGTCGCCAATCTTCAAATTAGTAACAATACCAAAATTACCCCCGACACCTTGAACAGATTCGATGGATAAGAAATTTGGATTAGAAATAAAATCTCTTGATTGATAGATAGCGTAATTGGCATTATTAACCCCTAAGGTAATTCCAAAATAATACGGTTTCTGTTGAAAATCCATGAAATTGTAATTTCCTCTACCGCTTTGAGCAAATAGTGCTGTAGAAAAAATCAAAAGGAAACCAATTATTAGATTTTGCTTTGACATGAATGTTGTATTTGATCTTTTGTTAAACGATTACGCTTAAATTTTATTGAGTTTTAGGGATTATTTTTTACCACTGTATATGGAACATATTCCTAAACTAAGCTTTTTCTGTTTATTATCTTTAAATCCAACTCTAGACATCACATCTAAAAAGGTTTTTCCTTGCGGAAAAGCTTGAACGGATTCAAATAAATAGGTATATGCTTTTGGATCTTTCGAAGTTAGCCTTCCAATGATGGGCAGGATAAATTTGAAGTAAAACTGAAACAACTGTTTGAAAGGAAATAATTCTGGCTTAGAAAACTCTAAAATCAAAACAGTACCTCCAGGCTTTATTACCCGATTCATTTCCAAAAGACCTTGTTCCAAATGTTCAAAGTTGCGGACACCAAAGGCTACAGTAGCTGCATCAAAAGTATTGTCTTCAAATTGTATTTGCTCTGAATCGCCTAATTCGAGAGTAATAATGGATTCTAATCCAAGATTTTTAATCTTTTCTTTTCCATATTCTAGCATTTCACTTGATATATCTATGCCCTTGATGGTGTCAGGTTTAATCATCTTGGCAGTCGTTAGAGCTACATCAGCTGTCCCCGTGGCTACATCAAGAATAACCTTGGGATTGGAAGACTTGAGCATTTGTATAGCTTTTCGACGCCAAATTTTGTCAATACCAAGAGATAATAATCGATTCAAAAAATCGTACTTGTGCGCTATGTTATTAAACATGCTCGAAACCTGCTCTTTCTTACTTCCAGTGGACTGATATGGTTTAACTTCTTTATTCAAAGCGTTTTTTTTTGCAAATATAGGTTTTTGGTTAATTATCTCTTATTAAAAACCATCATAAGACCCACTAAACCGCTTGTGGAAACTCCTTTTTACAATAATGTGTTTAGTTTTTAAGCATAAGCAAAAAGATATCAGTTTTGGGGATTATAAAGCCTTGTATATATTTCATATTAAGCACCTATTTAGTTAACTTTACGCCTTTACAAATATGAGTAAAAAATAATCAGCTAAAGTTGATTTGACTAAGCTTAACAAACTAATTCGAATAGATGGATCAATCTTCAGGACAACGCATCATTCCAGTCAAAATTGAGGACCAAATGAAATCGGCATATATAGATTATTCTATGTCGGTTATTGTTTCCAGAGCCTTACCAGATGTGCGAGATGGTTTAAAGCCAGTGCACAGGAGAATTCTCTACGGAATGCATGAATTGGGGGTAACATACAATAAAGGATACAAGAAATCTGCTCGTATTGTCGGTGAAGTTCTTGGTAAATACCACCCGCATGGTGATACGGCAGTATATGACACCATGGTTCGTATGGCACAATATTGGTCATTGAGATACCCATTGGTGGATGGTCAAGGTAACTTCGGTTCTATGGATGGCGATAGCCCAGCAGCTATGCGTTATACTGAAGCGAGAATGATGCGTATTGCAGATGATTTCTTGGGTGACATCGCGAAAGGCACAGTAGATTTTGATTTAAACTTTGATGATACACTCAAAGAACCTACTGTTTTACCAACTCGTATTCCTAATCTATTAGTGAATGGTGCTTCAGGTATTGCCGTAGGTATGGCAACTAATATGCTACCACATAACTTGTCTGAAGTAATCAATGGGGTAATTGCTTGTTTGGAAAAAGAAGACATTACGATTGAAGAACTTTGTGAGTTTGTGAAAGCACCTGATTTCCCAACTGGTGGAATCATCTACGGAATGAAAGGGGTAAAAGAAGCTTTTGAGACGGGTAGAGGTAGAGTAGTAGTTAGAGGTAAAGCACGTATCGAGGAATCTGGTTCTGGCAAAGAATCTATCATTATTGACGAAATTCCTTATCAGGTTAATAAGGCAAACCTAATAGTTAAGATTGCAGATCTTGTCAACAGTAAAAAAGTTGATGGAATTACCGATATAAGAGATGAATCAGATCGTAATGGATTGAGAATTGTGGTTGAAGTACGAAGAGATGCAATGGCCAATGTGATCTTATCACAATTGTATAAATACACTCCACTTCAATCTTCTTACGGTGTAAACAATGTGGCCTTGGTTAATGGTCGTCCTATGACGCTTAACCTGAAGGACATGATAGAAGAGTTTATCAAGTTCAGGTTTGAAGTGGTGGTTCGTAGAACGCAATTCGAATTAAACAAAGCCCGCAGAAGAGCACATATCTTAGTTGGTTTGCTTGTAGCTTTAGATTACATCGACCATGTAATATCATTAATTAGGGGCTCAAAAACACCTGAGGATGCACGTTTGGGCTTAATGGAAGGTAAATTCATTCAAGATTTAGATGCTTTCTGGTCCAAGTTTAAGGATTTGATTGAAACACGTACAGAGGAACAAGTTCTTTTGGAAGGTCATGTATTGACAATAGATCAAGCTAAGGCAATCTTAGACATGAGACTTCAGAAGCTTACTGGTCTTGAAAGAGAGAAAATCAAAGAGGAGTTTGATGGCTTGATGGAAGAAATAGCTAGACTAGAAGCAATTTTAGCTAGCAAAGACTTGCAACGTGATATGATTAAGGAGGAATTGCTAGTCATTCAAGAGCAATACGGTGACGAAAGAAGAACGGAGATCAATTATTCTGATGGGGACATCTCTATGGAGGATATGATACCACAGGAGGACGTTGTGGTTACCATATCACATTTGGGATATATCAAACGAACTGCCGTTTCGGAGTATCGTACACAAAATAGAGGTGGAAGAGGGGCACTCGGTTCTAAAACAAGAAACGAGGACTTCATTGAACACATGATAGTGGCTAATACACACTCATATATGCTACTATTCACTGAACAAGGTCGTTGTTTCTGGATGAAAGTGTATGAAATTCCGGAAACAACTAAGACTTCATCAGGTAGAGTGATCCAGAACATACTTTCTATTCCGAAAGAAGATAAGGTCAAAGCATATATCTTAGTTGATGACCTTTCAGAGGAAGAGTTTATTAATAACCACTATATAGTCTTTGCAACCAAAAAAGGTCTTGTAAAGAAAACTGTGCTTGAAGCATATAGCAGACCTAGAGTAGGTGGTATCAATGCTATTAGTATAAATGAAGATGATCAATTACTAGAGGCTACACTGACCAATGGTAATAATGAAATCATCATTGCTAATAAGAGAGGAAACGCTATCCGATTTAATGAATCAGCTGTTCGTTCCATGGGACGTACTGCTACTGGGGTTCGTGGAATACGCTTAACAAGTGACGATGATGAGGTTGTTGGAATGATTTGTTTTGATGCGGCAGATACTGAAACTGCTGTTATGGTCGTTTCAGAGAAAGGAAACGGTAAAAGAACCGCCTTTGAGGAATATCGCCTAACCAATAGAGGGGGTAAAGGTGTTCGTAACATGATGGTTACTGATAAGACGGGTCCAGTAGTGGCGATTAAAGCAGTTACGGATGAAAATGATCTAATGATTACCACTAAATCAGGGATTACCATCAGAACTAAAGTTTCAGATGTTCGTCTAATGGGTAGATCTACTCAAGGGGTTAGAATCATCCGATTAGATGATAATGATAGTATTGCTGATGTTGCAATTGTAGAGGCAGATCCAGATGCAGATAGTGATGGTGCTGCTGATACAGAAGAAGGAAATATAGATCAAACAAACGAATAAAATGTTATTTATTACAAAATTGGAATTATGAATAAATTAATTTTTAGCTTACTAAGCCTTATGGTATGTACGCTTTCTGTTAATGCTCAAATTGAGCCATCAAAAGCCTTTAAGAAGGCTAAGAAAGCTTATTCGACTTACCTATATGATTCGGCTAATAATGAAGCTAGTCTTACTGAAGCTAAGGACATGATGGATATTGCAATGAAAAGTGAAGAGGTGAAAGCAGATTTCATGGCGTGGGAACTTCAGGCACAAATTTGTAATTCTTTGATCCAAGCTGAATTTGGAAAATATCAAATGGGATCAATTGAAAATATGTCTAGCGAAGCAGATAATTATGCAGCTCTTGCAATGGAATCTGTTTTGGAAGCTAAAGCACTGGCTCTAAAAAAGTTTCAAATTAGTGCAATGGAATCATTATGGTCTGAAACGGGTAATGCTGCTTCTTCCATGTATTCTTATTATATCACTAGAGATGATTACCCAGGAGCTTTCCCTCCTGCCTATAGTTTAATTGTTATTCAAGACGAATTAGTAGAACTGGGAGGTACTTATTTCCAAGTTGAACAAGATTTTGAAGATCAGATGTTCGCTGCTGCTTTTTGTGGAAACCGCGCATCTGCTCCAGAAACAAAAAGTCTATATGAACGATTAATTGAAATGGGTTCTGAAAATGCTGCTGTATATTCGGATTACTTCGCGATTTTGATTGCTGAAGGTGACGAAGCAGCTGCACTGGAGGTATTGGATAATGCTAAGAAACGTTTTCCAGATAAAAAGGAGATTCTTTACGCTGAAATCAACTATTTCCTTCAAACTAATAGATTTGAAGAATTAGTGGATAAACTAAAGTTAGCTATTGAGCAGGAGCCTGAAAATAAGTCCCTATACTCAACACTTGGCTTAGTTTACTAGCAAATTTATAAATCTCAATTAGAAAAAAACGAAGGTGAAGAGGATGAGAACACTTTGATGATGTTCGAAAATGCGGCGAAATATTTTACACTTGCCACAGAAAAAGATCCATTGTTTACTGATGCTATTTATGGGCTTGGTGCTTTATACTATAATAAGGCAGCTCAGATTAGCGAAGTGATGAGAAGTCTTGGAACTTCGAAAGAAGATTTCGAATTATACGACAAACTAAAAATTGAAATGGACGGATTATTCGAAAAATCTCTTCCATACTTCAAAGAGGTAGAAAGTATTGATGCTAATGATAGAAATACATTGATAGCATTAAAAGAAATTTTTGCAAAGTCTGGAGATCTTGAAATGTCTACTGAATTCAAAAATAGATTGAATGTTGTAGATGGAGGAGGTCAAAACGAATCTTCTTACTTCAAAAACTAAGCTTCTAAGCTAAATAGTGCAATAAAAAGGTGTTCTTGATATGGTTTCAAGAACACCTTTT
>CAXQNQ010000271.1:0-3364 GCA_964225135.1 Mesoflavibacter profundi | reverse complement strand
TACATAAAAGAGAAATTTGGCATTGAAGAGCATAATCCTATCAACTTTGTTTTCCACGGTGGTTCTGGATCTTCGAGAGAAGAAATCCGCGAGGCTATCGAATATGGAGCTATAAAAATGAATATTGACACCGATTTACAATGGGCGTTTTGGGATGGCTTAAGAGCTTATGAAGCTAAAAACAAAGCCTATCTTCAAAGTCAGATAGGAAATCCAGAAGGAGACGATGTTCCAAATAAAAAATACTATGATCCTAGAAAATGGCTTAGGGCTTCAGAGGAGACTTTCTTAGAAAGGTTAAAAGCTGCTTTTGAAGATTTAAATTGTTTAGATAGAAATAAATAAAAAAAAGTCCTGATGTTTATCAGGACTTTTTTTATAGGATTACCGTACCTAATTGGTCGGCGATACTCTTCTTCATTTCGTTCAATTTTTGCTGAACTTTCATAAGTTTCAACATGCCTTCCATGTTTGCAGCATCTTGATTAGCTTCTTCTATCCTAGCTAAATTCTTTTCACACATCTGTGTTACTTTATGCAACTTAAATCGTAATAAGGCTTGTAAAGAATCCGCTCTAAAATTCTCATCAGGCATTTGTTGTGTTTGCAAATATATATTCCAACGACTAGCCCAACCATCACTATACTCAAAAGGTGACTGCAGCAGATCAAATGCTAGTTTTGAAATACTTTCATCATCATGATTTATAAAATAGTTCGTTGCAATGGCTTCACCACTGACATATTTATTGTAGCACTCCTTGACGATTTTAGCATATAACGGATCATTAAAATCATCAATCACATCTTCGATATTCGATAAGATAAAGTCACTAACCAAAACATCCTCTTCGTAAGTATAACTAGATGCCAATACAAGAATTCGAATAATATCTAGTTCTTGATAACTCCCCTTTTGTCTATCGGAAGGTTTTTGAGTGCTAACGGATGGTTTTTGTTCTACTTGCTCTTCAGCACTAGGGCCAATAATTTCATCCGTTGCGGGACCTGGACGCTTAGCTTCTAATCTTGCTTTTTGTTTTCTTTGCTGAGAAATATCTGTTCGAATAAAACTATTCATTTGATCTAGCAACAATTGCTCGTCCATGGACATCGCATGACTCACTTCCTTAACATATACTGATCTTTTTAGTGGATCTGGAATTTTAGAAACGGTTTTGATTAGATCCTTAATGAGTTCGACTTTTTTAATAGGATCCTTCTTAGAGTCTTCTTTAAACAAATTGATTTTAAAATGAATGAAATCTTGTGCATTGGCATTTAGATAATCCTCAAAACCATCGCCTCCAAGTTTTTTTACAAAAGAATCGGGGTCCTCTCCTTCTGGAAGCATAACCAGTTTCACATTCATATCTTGGGCTAAAACCAAATCTAAACCTCTAATCCCAGCTCTAAGTCCTGCCGGATCTCCATCAAATAACAAAGTAAGATTCTGGCTGTATCGTTTAACTAAATTTATTTGCTCAATGGTTAGCGATGTACCAGATGATGCAACTACATTTTCTATACCTGCTTGGTGTAAACTAATAACATCTGTATAGCCTTCAACCAAATAACAAACATCTTTTTTAGAAATGTCTTTGCGCGCAAAATTGAGTCCATAAAGTGTCTTACTCTTGTTATAAACAGGGTTTTCAGGAGAATTAATATACTTAGGCCCTTTACTGGCTGCATTTAATTTCCGACCAGCAAAGGCAATAGGTTTACCGCTTAGATTATGTATGGTAAACATGACTTTATCCTTGAAGAAATCCTTCTTATACTGATTCGTAAGCCCTAACTTTTGTAATAAATCTAATTTAAACCCTTTGTTTAGTGCAAATTGTGTGAACAGGTCGGCTTGATTAGGAATAAAACCTAAATCAAATTTTCTAATGATGTCCTCTGAAAAACCACGTCCTTTGAAATAGGACAAACCTACACTTTTGCCTAAATCGGTCTGAAAAAGCTGTTCCTTATAGTACTTTACCGCTTCGTCATTAATTAAGAATAAAGATTCTTCAAAATGTTTGGCTTCTATTTCTTCAGCAGTAAGTTGACGTTCCTCCACATGAATATTATATTTCGCTGCCAAATTCCGTAGAGCTTCTGGATAAGAAAAATGCTCATGTTCCATCAAAAACTTTACCGGATCCCCAGCCTTACCACAACCGAAACATTTATAAATATTCTTAGCAGGTGATACTACAAAAGAAGGCGTTTTCTCATTATGAAAAGGACATAGCCCTATCCTGTTGGATCCTCTTCTTTTGAGGTCAACAAAATCACCTACGACATCCTCTATTTGAGCCGCATTAAGAATTTCCTGGACGGTAGCTGGTGGAATCAATCTGTAGAACTTTTTAAATGAGCTATTAATTTAAGCTTTTTTCTAATGAACTAGAATCATAGCGGGTTTTAAAAATAAATCAAAACCAATCAATTTGATTTTCAATTAGATAAAAAATACAATTACATTTTATCTAAGAAGAAGTCACTTAGTTTTTTGGTCTTTGACCCAAAAACCTTATTTTTGCCTTCGGTGAGGGCATTCGATAGACTCCTTCTAATCCCCCAGGCGGGAAACTGAGCAAGGGTACGAGGTCGAGCATTCGGTATGTCCCTCACCTTATTAATTTCTCCCCTCTTATTGATTATTCCATTTCCATAATTTATAGCAATGAAATTCTTTATTGATACAGCAAGTCTAGAACAAATTCAAGAAGCTAAAGATCTAGGAATCCTAGATGGGGTTACTACTAATCCATCTTTAATGGCCAAAGAGGGCATTTCAGGAGAATCCAATATTCTAAACCATTACAAGAAAATCTGTGAAGTTATTTCTGGTGATGTAAGTGCAGAAGTTATTTCTACTGACTTTAAGGGTATGATTGAAGAGGGTAAGAAGCTTGCAGATATAGCACCAAATATTGTAGTAAAAGTACCCATGATTAAAGATGGTGTCAAAGCACTCAGTTGGTTCAGAGATAATGGTATTCGTACAAATTGTACACTAGTCTTCTCAGCAGGTCAAGCTATATTAGCTGCCAAAGCTGGAGCAACATATGTTTCGCCTTTTATCGGACGAATAGATGATATTAGTTGGAACGGAATGGAATTGATTAGAGATATAGCAGAAATATATGCTGTTCAAATGTTTGATACAGAAATATTAGCTGCCTCTATCCGATCAGCCAAACATATTGTTGAATCGGCACAAAATGGTGCTGATGTAGTCACCTGTCCCTTGAGTTCTATATTGGGATTACTCAAACATCCCCTAACAGACATTGGATTAGAACAATTTCTAGCAGATCATAAAAAAGCAGCTCAATAAAAAAAAGAGATCGGAAGAGCACACGTC
>CAXQNQ010000270.1:0-3361 GCA_964225135.1 Mesoflavibacter profundi | reverse complement strand
TGACCTGTTCTGCTAACTGACTAGGATTTTTGATTCCACCAATTAGGCCAGTTTGGTCATGTATGACTAGTTCAGGTATGCCACCTGCAGGGGTGCTCACAACAGGAACTTCTGCGGCAAAAGCATCTAAGATGGAGGTTCCTAAACCTTCTGTTTTTGAGGTGAATAAAAAGACATCTGCTTCTGGTAAAACACTAGGTATATCAGATCTGAATCCAGTTAATTGTATGATCCCCTCTAAAGACAAGGCTCTGATTCTATTTTCAATGGCATTTTTTTCTCCTTGATCTTTGCCTATTATCAAGGCTCTGATATTTGGATATTTTGCATAAACAAGGGCAATAGTATCTACAAAAGTGATTTGGTCCTTATGGTCTGCAAGAGCACCTACATTGACAATAAGCGGCTGATTGGATTGTATACTATACGCTTCTCTTAGCTTATTGGAAGATTGATCGGACCATTTACTTAAATCAATGCCAGAGTATACGGTAGATACTATATCGGGTTTTGGAACATCTTGCAGTACTATGGATCTGATTTCGTTGGACACACAAAGAATTTGCTTAACTGCAGGGTCTCTATATTTACTGAGCGAAAATTGATTTTTACCAATGGGAAAATCGACTCGTCTAGACACCACCAAAGGAACATCCATACCAAAAAATCGAGAAGCTAGAATAGCAAAACTATGTGCATGACTATCGTGGGTATGAATCAGATTAATATGATATTTTTTGACTGTTTGCGCTAATTTTTTAGCTACTAGCGGATTGACGGAAAAACCTTTTTTAAAGGGAATGGTCTGAAATCCTTTTGCATCGGCATATTGATGGAAGGCTCCATACTTGATACAAAAGACAGCTTGTTGAATATTTTGTTGACTCAACTCCTCCATCAAGTAAGCTACTTGTTGCTCTCCTCCTCTCCAGGTGGATGCAGTAGAGATATGTAAGACGTTGAGCTTATTCATTTTTTGCTTTTAGATAGGAACGTAGTAATCTGTATTTCGTATGCACCAAATAGGCATTTCTTTGGCTGATGATCCACCCAGCTTTACCATCTAGAAAACCTAGTTTCAATACTAGAGTTCTAAAGAATCTGAAACCTGGTGCCAGGTATAGTTTTGCCCAAGAGGGTTTTTGACCCTTATGGAGTAATTCTTGGGCAGAAAGCTCTGCATATTTGTTTAATCTTTGCCAATGATCATCTAGTGACTTATAAGAGTAATGCTCTAATAAGCCTTTTAGGTCCTTTACTTGAGTCTGCTCAGGTAGAAAAAGGGTTTCATGAACAAAGTCACCTTGCCAATAGATTTGGCTTTTATTAAAAACTCTTATCTTCCTATCAGGAAACCAGCCGGAGTATTTGATCCACTGCCCGCAATAATTAGTGATTCTGTTTAGGGTATAAACGGTGTCATCCTCTAGGGTCAAATCATTCAATTCCTTTTGAAGTGCTGGCGTCAATACTTCATCTGCATCAATGGAAAGTATCCAATCAGTAGTAGTTTGAGTATGTCCAAAATTTTTGGTTGCAGCATACCCTTTCCAATCGGCTTCAATTACCTGAGCACCCAGAGATTTAGCTAAAGGAATAGTTTGATCAGTAGAGCCAGAATCGATCACTAACACTTCCGTTGTAACTGGAAGTATACTTGAGATACATCTTTCGATATTAGTCTCCTCGTTTTTAGTGATGATTACTGCTGCTAAATGTTTCATTACCTTAGTTGATTTGATTGCCTTTAGCTATGAAAAAAGGATTCAATAAATCTGCTTTCTTGTATCGCATTGAGCTGCCATCTTGTTGAGTAACCGATCCACCTGCTTCCTCTAAGATTATCTGTGCAGCTGCAGTATCCCATTCCATAGTAGGAGCTAATCTGGGATAAATATGCGCTTCGTTTTGAGCAATAGTTAGAAATTTGAGGGAAGAGCCACGAGCTATAAATTCGGGATCTTGATATTGTTGTACAAAAGCTTGTGTTGCTTCACTCATATGGGATCTGGAGCATACAAACTTTAGGCCTGAATCTGTACTTTGGAACGCATGGGCTTCTAGTTTGAGATGATCCTCAGTTGTACTAAATTGGAAGGCGCCTTTGTCTTTTATGCCGTAAAAGCATTCACCGCTCACTGGAATGTAAACTACCCCTAGGATGACGGCTTGATTTTCAATTAGTGCAATATTTACGGTAAAATCCCCATTCCTTTTAATGAATTCCTTAGTGCCGTCTAAGGGGTCTACCAGCCAACACCTAGTCCATGTTTTTCTTTCTTCGTAGGATATCTGTTTGTTCTCTTCTGAGATTATAGGATATTTTGATTCGAGTTTATTTAAATGAAAACAAATGATTTCATTAGACTTTTGATCGGCTATGGTCAAAGGAGACTGATCTGCTTTATTGACAACCTCCACATCAGATACATGGTCGTAAATATCCATAATAGCATGTCCAGCTTGAATAGCAATTCTGCATACCTGATCGGCTAGCGCTTGAAGTGTCATTTTTTTCTTTGCAAAATACAAAAAAGGTGCTTTAAACATTTAAAGCACCTTTTTTCTTAATCGTTATCATGTCCACCGAGTTGGCAACAGGGTGGTAGATTGTTATATGCCTTTTGATTGTCTTTCACATCATCAGCCTGATAACCAACTGAAGCAACTTTTTGACGAATGGCATCTAAACTGATTTTAGAGATATCGTACTTCACTCTCAATTTTTTGGAAGTAACATCCAATTCTGCAGTTTCAATAACATATAAGCTATTTACAGCTTTTTCAATAGTATGTTTGCACATGCCACATTGAGCTGTTGTTTCAATTTTAGCCTTTTTGGTTTGACCAAAGCTCAAGCTTGTTACAAGCATAAGGCCAAATAATAATCCTAATTTTTTCATATTCTGTTTATTTAATAATCCAACGCATACCCACATAAGCTCTTATCCCTAATGTAGGTGCATAGATTTGTGATGCATTAAAATAATTACTGAACGGATTCTCGAAATCAATAATGGCATTCTTTTGAGTGAAATTAGTTAGGTTTTCACCGCCAATATAAGCTTCGAATTTATCCGTGAATCGCTTATTAATATGTATGTTAATCAATTGGAATGCTGGTGTTTCACCTGTGAATGCGTCCATATCGATTTCTTCTGATACGCCATTCATTGAAGCAAACCTTTGTTTACCTACCAATTGAGTACTTAGATTAAAATCCCAAATTTCTTTTTTACTGGTATACTCTAAAGTTAATAAACCTCTATTTTTAGCGAACAGTGGAGGTGTTCTAAGTCCATTTTCGAAACCAACTTCATAATGATTAAACTTATAGGCTCCGCGAAGTCTTAAGTTTTTG
>CAXQNQ010000269.1:0-4297 GCA_964225135.1 Mesoflavibacter profundi | reverse complement strand
GACTATCAATCCTATATTGAAAACGAACAAGTCATAGCAGAAAATAAACTAGCTGCCCGAGCTTCTTTTATAGCTGAAAATACAAAAAAGGATGAGTCGGATGCTTACCAACTACTCAGTGGTACCTGGAAGTTTGATTGGGTTCGTAATCCTAAAGATCGTCCCGTGGATTTTGTGGGAAAAACCATTGATGTGGGTGAATGGGATGATACTCCAGTGCCTTCTAATTGGGAGGTGCAAGGTTACGGTATTCCGATCTATTTAAACCACCAATATGAATTTGCTGATCACAAACATCCAATTGCGGCGGATATGGAATTTGTAGACAATATCTATCCCGCTGATCCAGGTAATGTTCCCGATAAATATAATCCAGTAGGAACTTATGTGAAGGAATTTGAATTAAATAAAGCTTGGTCAGATGGACAATCGATATTGCATGTTGGAGCTATGAAATCGGGTGGCTTTGTGTGGCTCAATGGACAGTATATTGGATACTCCCAAGGAAGCAAGTTGCCTGCTGAATTCGATATTAGTTCGGCATTAAGAGTTGGATCTAATCAGTTGGTGATTCAGTTATTCAGATGGACAGATGGATCATATCTAGAGTGTCAGGACTTTTGGCGCATAAGTGGTATAGAAAGGGACGTATACATTTACAATAGACCACTAACTCAAATCCAAGATTTTGAGGTTTATTCTGTTCTTGATGGGTCCTATCAAAATGGCATTTTTGAACTGGATTTATATTTAAACGAACAGCGAGGTGGGCAGAAAGTACAGGCTGAGGTTTCGATTCAGGATGCTGGTGGACAAGAGGTGTTTTATGGGGAACAAAAGCATACATTAGTCGGAACAGATACCCTATTTTTCAAAGGGAATATTTCTCAGGTGAACGCTTGGAGCGCAGAACATCCGTATCTGTATTCAATAACCATAAATCTAAAAGACAAAAAAGGGAAACTCATAGAGCAAGTCAACCGCAAGATAGGGTTCAGGTCGGTAGAAATTAAACAGGGCTTGTTATTAGTAAATGGTCAACGGATCACCTTAAAGGGCGTAAATACGCATGAAACTGATCCTAATACGGGTCATGTCGTATCAGAAGACCTCATTATGCAGGATATTCAATTATGGAAAGAGAATAATATCAATGCAGTTCGTCTAAGTCATTATCCAAGAGGCAGTCGATTTTATGAGTTATGTGATGAGCACGGGATTTACGTGATTGATGAGGCTAATATCGAGTCACATGGTATGTATTATGGCAAGTATTCACTAGCCAAATATCCAAATTGGGAAAAAGCCCATTTAGATCGAATGGAACGAATGGTTCGCAGAGATCGAAACCACCCGTCGATTATTATCTGGTCCATGGGGAATGAGGCTGGGAACGGTATTAATTTTCATAAAGGGTATGCTTTGATGAAGACATTAGATAAGACTAAGCGTCCTATTCAATACGAGCGGTCTTATACCGAGTCGGATGGTAATCTTTTCGATATGGATAGCAATACAGATATTATCGCTCCTATGTACTTGAGTCCTAAGAAGTTTGAGGAGATGGGACAAGCCTTGACGGATAGACCTTTTATCCCCTGTGAGTATGCGCATGCTATGGGGAATAGTACTGGGAATTTTCAGGATTATTGGGATATGATTGAGCGGTACGATAATCTTCAAGGTGGCTTTATTTGGGATTGGGTAGATCAGTCCATTTATAAGTTTTCCGAAGATGGTCAACGCTACTACGCCTATGGTGGCGATTACGGAGAGAACATGCCTACAGACAACACCTTTTTAAATAATGGGATCGTGTTTCCGGATCGCACCCCTCAACCCGGCTTGTATGAGGTAAAAAAGGCACATGAGTTTATCAATTTCAGAAAAAAAGGAATGAGTCGGGATAATCAGTTGCGGGTATTGATTGAAAACCTTTATGACTTCACTAATCTGGACGCTTTTGAATTCCATTTTCAGGTAAAAGCGGAAGGAGATACATTGAGAAGTATCGTGATGGACGATATTGAGGTCGAACCACATACTGGTCAGTTAATTCGCTTGACATTATCTGATTTAGCCTTGGAGCCCAATATGGAGTATATGGTGGAGTGTGCGGCTGTTTTGAAAGCTGATTGGGGTTTGTTGCCCAAAGGGTATGAGTTGGCTCGGGAACAATTAAGGGTTCAAGAGTTGGAACAGGAAGAAGCTATAGCTCTAAAACCTAAGTCTACAGTTCAGTGGGTAGATGATAAAGATCAATTCTCGGTGTTCAATGAGGATTTATCAGTAGTTTTTCGAAAAAAGGATGGGCGCATGATCAGTTATCAATGGCAGGGTCGCGAATGGCTGCATCAAGAGATGGGGCTTTATCCCAATTTTTGGCGGGCCGTAACGGATAATGATTATGGGAATAAAATGCACCAAAAGAATATTAGTTGGAAGTACGATGGACTGCATTTAGAATTGAGACAATTAAATTGGTCAGCGGAAGAAACAGCTGTTAAATTAACCGTTATTTACGGCTTACCAGTAGCCAAAACCAGCTTTAGAATAGCATATATTATACATGGAGATGGCTTAATAGAGGTGGAGGCTGAATTGGGGATGAGTCAGGTGAAAGAAGATATTCCAAGGATAGGATTATTGATGCAAGTGCCTGTGGATTTGAATCAAGTGAGATATTATGGTAGAGGACCTTGGGAGAATTATTCTGACCGAAAAGCATCTACTTTTGTGGACGTTTTTCAAACTTCAGTAGCTGATATGTATGTGCCTTATATCCGGCCGCAAGAAAATGGATATCGAGTGGATACTCGATGGATGGGTATAACGGATGATGCAGGCAATGGACTACTTTTTGTGGCGAGTGCTCAGGAAACTTTTGATTTCAGCGCCTTACATATGGAGCAAAACGATTTTGATATTACGGAAGGGGTAGATTATGCAGAGGGGAATCGCTCTAAACATACCATTGATATAGTGGAAAAAATATTAACGGAAGTACATATTGATTTGGGTCAGCGAGGTTTGGGAGGTGATGATAGCTGGTGGGCCTTACCTCAAGTGGAATACCAATTAAAAGCGAATAAGAAACAGGCTTATTCCTTTTGGATGATGCCTATATTAAACGGAAATAAAAATGAAATGAAATCCGCTGCTCGATATGTACGGAATAGCAGCAGGAAATAATTTAGTTTAAGATCTTGAAGGCAAAATGCTCCAACATTTCTTCTACCTCTGCAAAGTCTTCGTTTTCAACAGTTACATCAGTTAATCGAGGTAAATGTTGGGCGAAGTAGATATGGTTGTTGGCCATTTCAAACAAATTACTCGCAAGCGCTCTAGGATAAGGGAAGTCTGGATTAATTTCTGAAATAACGCCAGCAACTTTAGCGGTTAGTGCCTTGTAATCCTTAAAGAAACCTTCTTTATTCTCTTGATCAACGGACTTAATGTGATAGGCTTTGCTTCCTTCGGAAATAATCAGACGATGAAGCACACTTTCATTCACATATTCGATGGAAGGGTTTTCTTTTGAGGCAAAAATCAAGGTATGGATGATAATCTTAAGACGCTCTTTGGGATCCATGATGTTGCGGGTATTCATGTCTATTAAAAAACTTACCCACTCCCAATACCAGCAGACTAAGTATAACAAAAGCATGTGTTTATTTTCAAAATATCGATAAACGGAAGCTTCTGTAGAGGACATCTTTAAGGCCAACTTTTTGAAGGTAAAAGCTTCAAATCCTATCTCTTCAATCAGCAAGATACTGTCCTTGATGATATTCTTGCCCAAAGTGGTTTCCTGAGGGTCTTTGAGGTAAAGCTTTTCGTTCAGTGATATTTGGATGCCTACTGCCATACGCTAAAGAAAATGTTTTTACAAAATCAAATATAATGCTTTTGTTCTTAAAATAATTCTTTTTATTAATAATAGTATTACTATTATTCAAGATAGTTGTTATATTTGCAAAGTAAGGAATATTATCAACCGTTCAACGAAAACTCAACTGAGTTGTTGGATAAAGAAAAACTATATAAAATGAGCTCAACTAATACTAGTATTCTAGCTAATCTGAAAAATGATATCCCAGCTTCTATTATTGTATTCTTAGTAGCTGTTCCATTATGTTTAGGGATTGCCCTAGCATCTGGAGCTCCTTTATTTTCAGGTATCATTGCTGGTATTGTGGGTGGTATTGTGGCAGGTGTTTTGAGTGGATCTGCTTTAGGAGTAAGTGGTCCTGCAGCGGGACTTGCGGTAATTGTATTGAATGCCATTCAAGATTTG